>QQSJ01000016.1 GCA_003602635.1 Candidatus Poseidoniales archaeon | reverse complement strand
AGCGATTGGACGGAGCGGCATCGCCCTTCGTCTGAGCGTCAATTGGAAGGCAACGACGCGCAGCGAAGTCGTCTCCGTGAGTGGTTGGATGCGTGGAGAACCGGTCGTCCAAACCGACCCGGCGTGCTCCTTGTCGGCCCGCCAGGGGTCGGCAAAACATCGGTTGTTCGCGCTGTTGCTGCGGACATGGGTTGGAGCGTCATCGAACTGAACGCTTCGGACGACCGCAACGCGGCCGCCATTCGTCGTGCAGCCACCCATGGAGCCACGCATCGGTCCCTGTTCCATGATCCAAACGAACCTGCGCAACGCACGCTCATTTTGTTGGACGAGGTGGACCACCTTTCTGGTGGCCTCCGCGCCGTCAGCGACGCACGGGTCCGTGGGCAATTGATGGATGACGAGGAAAAGGATGCGTTGAAGGGCGATTCTGGTGGGAAAGCAGAACTCCTCAGGCTGCTGGAAAAAACCAGCCAACCAGTCGTGCTTGCGTGCAACGACGTGATGCGCCTGTGGGGCTCAGGCTCCTCATGGCGGTCCACCAGGGACCGGTTCTCGCGGCACGTGATCACGCTCACGTTCGATCGGGTGTCCAACGACGCCATTCGACGCATTGGTCGTCGTGTTCTTCGTGAAGAAGGCGTGAAATTTGACGGTGAAGCCCTCGATCTTCTCGTCAAGCACAACCCGGGGGACTTGCGTGCCCTGGTGCGTGACTTGCAAGTCCTTTGCGAGGGGTTTGACCGCGTGCTCACGGCCGACTTGGTTCGGGCCCGGATCGAAAGCGGTGGGCGTGACCTGACCATGGGTGTGTTTCCCGGTTTAGGGGCCGTCTATCAAGCCCGGACCGCGGTCGACGCCGTTCAGCATGCGTCCACGTTGGACAAGGATCCTGCCGAACTTGTCGATTGGGTGCACTGGAACAACGGGACAGTGTTCACACAGTCGGCTTCCCGTTTCCGGGCTGCAGAGAGCCTTGCCTTGGCGGACCGTGCCGCAGCTTCACGGTACCTGAGCACGGCACACCGTTCCTCCTATTGGGCCCTGCATTTGAGCAGCCTCGCCGCCTCCGTGGCGAACGCTGAACCGGTTCAGAAGAAGGTCTACACCGGCTACCCTGCGCATCTACGAAGGACGGCAAGCCGAACGGCTTCGGTGGCGGAAGCACTGGCGGACGCATGTGGAGCCAGCAAAGCAGGCATGCGGGCTGAGTTGTTGCCGATCCTTTCTGCAGGACTGAGCGAAGAGGGCGTCATGGGCGACCATGAGCATCTTGACATGTCCTTTGGCCTCGGTTTGACCGCCACAGAACACGTGGCGTTGACCGGACTGGCCATGAGCAGGCGCTCGGCCAAGGATTTGGTTCGTCGGTATGACGAGGTACTCAGCGATCGCCTGCAGGCCGATTCCGCACCGGTGGAGGTCCCTCCTGCACCGGAACCGGAGCCCGCTGTTGACGACGTGGCCACGGACGATGGGCCCTCACCGGGTCAGACCACGCTGTTCTGATCGTCGTCGTCGTGGTCTTTCTTTCGAGCCCCTGGTTCGCGCCACGTCGACGGCGAGAACAGGATCACAGCGGTGAGAAGTTCGAGACGACCAAACCACATCAGGATGCCCGTGAGGATCAATCCAGCGTTGGGCATGGCTGCCCAGGTCACTGCAGGTCCAAATTCGCCCATGGCCGGACCGGTGTTCCCCAAGGCACTGGCCACGACGCCAATGACCGACAAGACGTCCAAATCGGCGCCCATGGGTGCCATGATCAACGCCATCAACAACGATGCTCCTGCAAAGAGGAGAATCCAGACGAGCAACATGCCGACGATGAGTTCGACTTGTTCTTGTTCGACCTGTTCACCGTTCATCCGAACGTCATGGATGCGACGTGGGTGAGTCAATCGGTTCAGTTGCCTGCGCGCGACCTTGACGGCGAGGCTGATGCGAAGCAGCTTCAATCCGCCTGCGGTCGAGCCTGCCGAGGCGCCGACCACCATGAGCATCAGGATCACGATTTGTGCAATGACCGGCCAGAGCATGTAATCGGCGGTTCCGTACCCGGTCGACGTGGCGATGGCCACCACTTGGAACAAGGACTTCCTCAACGGTTCACTGCCGATCTCCCCGCCTTGAAGGTACAAGGCTCCGGTGATGATGGCCGTGGCGCCCGCGAGGTAAGCGATGTAGGTCTTGAATTCCTCATCGGCCCACATCTTACCAGGCTGCCGTTGGACGATGAAATAGAGCAAGGTGAAGTTCACACCTGCAAGGAACATGAAGACGAGAATGATGGATTCCAACGCGGCTGAATCCCAATGGCCGATGCTGTCGTCGGTGGTGGAAAAACCACCGCTGGGCATCGTGGTCAGTCCGTGGTTGATCGCTTCGTAGGTGTTCATTGGCGTGAGGCCAATCAAGAGGACAATCTCAAGCAGGGTCAGGACGAGGTACATGATCCAAAGCGCCTGAGCGGTTTGGGCCAATTTTGGTCGCAGTCGCGACAGCGAGGGCCCGGTCAGTTCTGCCCTGGCCAAGGCCATGCCTCCTCCGAGGACCCGCGAGAGCACCACCATGCTGAGCATGATGACGCCCATGCCTCCCAACCATTGCATGGTGGAGCGCCAGAGCAGGAGGCCCCTGGATTGAGCGCCGATGCAATCCTCCGTGGTGGCGAAACAATTCGGCGAGGTTGAGATGTCAATGATGGTGGTTCCCGTGGTGGTGAACCCCGACATGGCTTCGAATCCTGAATGAATCAGCCCTTCCATGGCAGCAAGGAAGGTCACGTCGTCGGTGAACGGGCCGTGAAACATCCCTCCCAACCAAAATGGGATGGCCCCGAAGGCCACGACGACCGGGTAAGCCAACGCCACCGTCGCGAAGGCTTCTCGATCCCGCAGACGATCGGGTGTTTCTGGCGTGGTCCCGTAACGCAGCATCAACCAGCTGGACAAGACCGCAAAAAGCGTGGAAGGAAGGAAGGCGATGAGCGCCATTTGCACATCATCTAGGAAGGCTGTGGCGATGCCGACCACGGCCAAAGGGACCGTCAACGCACCCACGGTCCAGCCGAGGATGAGGTAAAGCACGTCCCAACGCATGCATCACACCCGGAATTTTTTCTCCACGTCAGCGACGTGATCGGGGGAGGTGAAGATGATCAAGCGGTCGTGTTCGATGAGCGTCTCGTCGGGGTGTGGGTCATGCGACGACCAACGGCCGTGAGAGTCGCTGCGCTGAATGAACGCGATGCGCATCCAATCTGGGAAGCCGCCCTCACGGATCCTTCGACCACAGAACTTGGCTGCCTTCGTGACCTCATGCGTGACACCAACCACGTTCGGAATGGTCGACAACACCGCGTAATGGCCAGCCAATTTCCGGTGGACGTGGGTCAACAATTCATCCACAGCGACCCGAGTGATGTCCACTGAGAAGCTGATACCCATCCGCTGAACGACGTGCACGAGGTCGTTGTCGTTGAGGATGAGGCCGGTGTTGGGAACACCCAGGTCCATGGCGAAGAGCATGGCAGCAATGTTGGCGTGGTCGTCGTCCAACGCTCCGATGGCCACGTCCATTCCGCCCATGCCAACTTCTTCCATGGTCTCACGGGACACGTGATCGCCATGGATGACTTCGAGTTCTGGATGCCCGCCAATGCGGTGGCCAGAAATCGCGTTCGCGGTCTGAAGGTCGCCTTCGACGATCATCACGTGCGCGCCCTCGTCCAACCAATGCGCTGCAATACGCAGCCCAAGCCGGGAGCCGCCGACGACGACCACTTTGGGCTGGTCAGGGAACGCGCGTACGTCGTGACCAAAGGTGTGCACCAGGTCATCGAAGGATCCGAGTCCTGTGGTGGCGACAGCGATTCGGTCGCCTGGCCTCAAGACCGTGGTGCCGGAGGGAACGGTGCTGCGCGTGCCTTTTCGCTTCAGGCCGATCAGCAGTGGGACCGGAGATCCGGCTTCCTGCTCGACGTCCGCCAACGGTGTGTCAAGGGGCAATCGGCAATCTTCGGTGATTTCCAATTCCACGAGGTAGGCTTCGTGGTCGAACGGAATGACTTCGGCGAAAGATGAGGCCCGAATGCCGGAGGACAACCTGCTGATGGCACCGTCGATGGGATCGATGGCTCGGTCTGCTTCCGCCCACGCTTTCAGGCCACCATGGGCTTGTTCATCCAGAATGGTCTCGTCACGAATCCGGCAGAGGGTGAGCAGGTTTTCTCGTTGACCACCGCGAAGTTCGTGAAGGTGCTTGGCCAAGCCACATGCGAGAACGTTCCTGTCGTCTTTGTCCGTGGCTGCGATGAACACATCGGCCCGTTCGATTCCTGCTTCGATCAACGCTTTACGGTCCATGACGTCACCATGGAGCACCATCATGTCGAACGCTTGCGCGTTTTTGACCGCCCTTGAGCTCATGTCCATGAGAACGACGTCGTTCTTCTGTTCCTTGATCAGGGCTTCCGCCAAACCAAGTCCAACGCGACCTGCTCCTGCAATCACGACCAGCATGCCATCACCTCAAGTCTTCAGCCAACCTGCTGACTGGATATGAACCGCCGTCCAATTGTACGCCGTCGGCTGTGCTGACCAACATCGAACGCTGAATGGGCGTTTCACCGGCTCCGGCCGACGTGAAGATGGTGCTCTGGTAGGCAGCAGCAATGGCATCGCCGGTGGGGTCCGGACGCTCCATCCAATCCACGTAGGCGTTGGTCGTGTGCAACAGCCACTTGTTGTTGACGACGTCAACGCTCGCTTCGACAAAGCAATCGTTCGCTGCGATGCCGTTCGAAGCACACCATGCATCGTCCATCGGGAGCATGATGTAGCCCCAAGCGTGCAACTCCCATGTGGTGAAGGTCAACGGGTCCACCAAGGCCCCAAACACGAACCACCCTGGGATGCCTTTGGTCCGCAAAATCGACAAAAACGCGTTCGTTTGTTCGTCGCAGTCCCCCATGCCATCGGCGAGGCACGTTGGACCGGACCTTGGCGTGGTCCTGGCCAGTTCGTCGTAGGGGATGCTTTCGTGCATCCAATCGAACGTGGCCCGAGAAAAGGCGTAGACGTTGTCCTGACGCCCTTCTGGAAGGCGCATTGAGATCAAGTTGGCCGTGTCTTGCACAATTTGAGCGGTGGAATCGATTGCGTGGCCACGGGAGGTGCCGTTCTCATAGGAACCCAGGTTGTACCACTTCGGATCGCTGAACTCGTCCACCCGCACACCATCTCCACGGTTCTCCATGTCATCAAAGGTGCCGGATCGGTCCACGTTGATGCCCATGGCCCCTCCGGAAATACGGCTGTCGACACGGTCGTGGTTCCACCAAGAGTAGCTCGATACCGCGACGTTGGAAAGCGTGCTGAATTCGATCACGTCACCTGCGTTCATGTTGAGGCGAATCTTCACGCATGCAGTGATGGAGCAATGTTCCTGGTCGTCCGCTTGGCTGGGCCACCAGACCTCATGGCCCGCGCTGGTCGTCCATGCATTGTCTCGTTCAACGACGGTTCCATCGAGCGGTACGCTTACGCTTTCGCCGGCCACCGTGACGATGAAGGATTCTGGAGTTTGCAGCGCTGTCGGCGTGCTGCCGTCAAGTTCTGTGGCCATGCCGTGTGCGCTGGTGAGGTTCAACGGAAGACGAATGGTCTCCTGAAGGAAGGCAGGTCGGTCGAGGTTGTTTTCAACGACGTAGGTCCGTTCCACCCCAAAGGATGCGTCAACGGGGTAGATCAGCGGGCCTTGCAGCAATTGGGCCAGGTAATCGTCGAGGTTGTCGACGGTTCCAAACGCCGCCTCACGGGCCTGCGGGGAAAGGAAAGCGAAAATGACGAACGCCAACATAAACACGGAGCGTTGGCGGTTGCGTCGTCGCTTCATGATGTTCTTGGTTCGACCTTTCTTGTCCACGACGACACCGCGACGTTTGGGTGTGTTCGGCATGGAATATCCGGTGCCTTGACCCTTGAGGAATCGGCCGCAGGTATAGCATACGGCATCGCCGGGCAGCGTGACCGCACGGCAGTGTGGGCAGGTGCCCATGTTCCCTTCTGCCGAACGGCGCCGTTTAACGCTTCCTTGGGGGATTTACTCCTCCTCACGTTCCCGGTTCCGCAATTCGCGGGCTCGCTCGGCCCGAACACGTCGCAGCGCGCGCTTGGCCTGTGGACTCAATCCGTCCCACACCCAACCGCCCACGCGTGGTTCTGCGTACAGGAGAACCACCACCGCCACCAACCAAATCAGCGGCTGGAAGAACGCGAAATACGCCAACGTAAGCAAGACCATGCGCCATGCTGCTGCACGGAACACCGCACCGAGCCGCCGTCCTTGCAGCATGAGGTGACCCTGCCAAGCGGTCAGGGTCGCTTCCAATCGAGGCAAGATCAGGCCGAACGCGGCCGCTCCGAGCCAGCGGTGCGGTGCGTCAAAGGCGGTGTTGGCGTTCAGCAACTGAGCGCTGAGGAACAAGCCTTGCATGCCTCCCATGGCCGCTCCCAAGGCCCAGCCAGACGTGGTCTGTGCACTTGCTTCGCGCACCTTCGAACGACGGAGGATCAAGTGTGCGGCCGCCGAATGCATGGCGACAAACCAGAGGAGGACGAACAAGTTCGGTCCTTGGGACGCATCCGTCCCACCGATCACCAATTCGTAGTATGGGATGAACAACGTTTGGAACTCAAGCGAAGCGACCAGCGCTCCAAGCACGCATCCCCACAGGACGTGGCTCCAAGCCAACGTCAAGTCGTAAAACCCGGCGTATTGGGTCATCACGCCTCGCCAGGCGAGACCCATGCCAAGCAAGGCCAGCAAGGCCGCGATCTGGAAGACCACGGCCTCTTGCATGGACCAAGGCAGGACCTCATGTTGATGAAGCATCCCTCGTCGAGAAGTTCAAACGACGCCGTTCCCCGGGGGGAACCATGGCACGGCTCCTGCTCTTCGGCGGCAAGGGTGGCGTGGGAAAGACGACATGCTCTGCAGCAAGCGCCATTCGCTTGGCGGACGCTGGCCTCCGTGTGCTGCTTGTTTCCAGCGACCCAGCCCATTCGACGTCCGACTCTCTGGGCATCGATTTGGGACCAGAACCAACGCCTGTCGAGGGCGTGCCCGGGCTTTTTGGCCTTGAAATGGACCCGGAGGCACGCGTGGCTGAAGCCATGCCGAAACTCTCTGAGGCCATGCAGGGCTTGAGCGGTGGTGGACCGTTCGCCGGTCTTGCTGGCATGGCCGGGGGGGACCTCGGCGAGGCTGCAGCGGACGTCGGACAAGAGGTCGAAGCCTCGGACTTGTTGATTCCTGGCTTGGACGAAGCCTTGGCCTTCGACGAGTTGCTGAAGCACATCGAGGACCTTCGCTGGGACGTCGTTGTCTTTGACACGGCCCCCACAGGCCACACGCTTCGTTTCTTGGCCCTCCCGGAATTGATCGACGCGTGGTCGGACCGCTTGCTCCGCCTCATGCGAGCCTCAGGTGGTCTCCGGTCGATGTTGTTTGGGCGAAAGGAAAGCGACGCCATGAAGGACGAACTCGAGCGCTTCCGCCGTCGCGTGCTTCACATCCGTCGCATTTTGTCCGATCCATCGACCACGCGGTTCACGTTGGTGACCATCCCGGAACGGATGGGCGTCAACGAAACGTTGAGGGCCAACGAAGCGCTACAGCACCACGGTCTTCCCGTGACCGGTTGCGTGGTGAACAGAGTGACACCCGAGTTCGACCATCCGTTCCTCCAACGCCGTCGAGCTGAGGAATTGGGGCGCATTGAGGAACTCTCGGCCGCGCTTGGTGAGCACGCCCCCGTTTCCGTTCCGCTGATGGAAACGGAGGTGCATGGCCTCGAAGGCCTACGAGAACTCGCCTCCGTGCTCTACGGTCCTGTCGAATCCATTCCAACCGGCATCGGCCCACATCCAATGGGCACACCGCTGCACCACGAGGTGCACCGCTCCATGGTGGTTGAGCATGAAGCCAGCGAGGAAACCATCCAACTTCATCTTCCGGGCCTGGCCCGGGAAGACCTCAGTTTGCGGAGTGAAGACGGTCGTCTCCTTGTCGGCGTCAACGGCCATGAACGGCATGTGCCGACGTCAACGGCGGTCAAAGCCAGCACCGTGGTTGCACGCTTCCGTGGCGAGGTGCTGCACCTGACCGTGCCGACGTCACCGGCGTCAACAGGTTGAAACGAAGCCAACTGGAGGGGATGGCATGGCGCTGGAAGGTCTCTCCAAGGGGATTTTCCGCTCCCTCGGGTTCCTGAAGTCCAAGCGACGCTTGGACGAAGAGGAACTTCGTGACATGACGAAGAGCCTTCGTCGTGCGCTTCAAGAAGCGGATTTCAACGTCCGACAAACCAAGGAGATCGTCGAACGGCTCGAAGCGAGAATGCGGGAGGAAGAACCTCGTCCTGGCATCACGCTCCAAACCCATGCGATGAACATCCTCTACACCGAATTGGTCCGCCTGCTTGGTCCATCGGCTGAATTCCGCCCGCACGGCTCAACCTTGCTCTTGGTCGGGTTGTACGGTCAGGGAAAGACCACCACGACAGCAAAATTGGCCGATTGGTACCGAAAGAAGCACGGTGTTCGCGTGGCCGTGATCGAAGCGGACGTTCACCGGCCCGGTGCCTACGCCCAATTGAGCCAACTCCTCGAGGGGACCTCCGTCCAGGTCTACGGCGAACCCGACACCAAAGACGCCGCAACCATCGTGCGGAACGGGCTCGAAGCCACGTCCTCGGCCGACTTTGTCATCATCGACACCGCCGGCCGTCACGAACTTGACGAGGAATTGGTGGTTGAACTCGATGAGATCGCCGCTCTTGCTCAGGCCGAAGAACGCTGGCTCGTGATCGACGCACAAGTCGGACAAGCGGCCGGGCCCGTCGCTGCCTCATTCCACGATTTGGCCGGCGTCACGGGCATCGTCATCACCAAACTCGACGGTACGGCACGTGGTGGTGGTGCACTTTCTGCCGTGGCCGCCACCGGAGCGCCCATCGTGCACATCGGTGTGGGTGAGCAAGTCAAGGATTTGGAGCGCTTTGAGTCCGACCGATTCATCTCCCGTTTGCTTGGAATGGGTGACATTCAGGGCTTGATCGACCTTGCCCCAGAGGACCTTGACGAAGAAGAGGCCATGCGTTTGACGCAACGGCTGATGTCAGGTCGCTTCACCCTCAACGACATGTACAAGCAAATGGAAATGATGTCCAAAGTTGGCACCATTGACAAATTGATGTCCTTTTTGCCGGGTGGCATGCTTGGCGGCATGGCCCAAGCCTCAAAGTCCCAAAAGGAAGCCATGCAAGCCAATCTTGACCGCTATCGTGTGATCATGGACAGCATGACCACGTGGGAAAAGAACGAACCTGCGAAGATCAAGGTCGAACGTGTTCGGAGGATTGCTCGAGGCTCTGGCGTGAAGGAAAAAGACGTGCGAGAGTTGATCGGCCAGTGGAACCGTTCGCGGAAGATGATGAAGGGGATGGGTGGAAACCGTCGCCTGAACAAACAGATGCGGAAGATGATGAAAGAAGGCGAGATGGAACTCGACGGCGACTCCCTTCCGTTTTGATTTGCCCTCACGGCATGTGAAAGGTCTCCCCATTGCTGAGGATGGTGTGTTGCGTCAGCGGCGCCGTAAACGCCACGCGCCTACGGCCAACAAACCAAGCATCAACACGACGCTCATGTCGAAGGCCAAGGTCGGCACCAGAACAGGTTCCGTGGATTGCCCCCCTTGTCCTTGACCGCCACACCCTGCCGGAGGCGGCCCGATGCCAGGGCCCCAGGTCTCACCATGGCCAGCACATGGATCGTCGCCGTTGCCGTTGCCCCCGCCACCCAGCAAGGCTTCGTCAACCACGCCTCGGTAGCAGATGAGGAAGTATGGGAAGCCCATATCACCCTCACCGTTCACCATGGTGGAGTGGTAATGGTAGATGCCGTTTGGGAAGTCCGGTGTCGGCCCAAAGTGACCGTTGCAGACGTCCAAGTCACCCAATCCTTCGACATACTCGTAATCGTCGATGCCGTTGTAACCGGTCTCGCCTGGCTTAAGGCGATAGGAGGAGGTCATTTCCGCCACGGTGCCGTTTCCAACGTCGCCGAATGCGCCGTAGATCGGATAACCGTCGAATGCAATGCCGATGACGTCCGACGAGGTGTTCGAGGTGTCGTTCCCCGGCCACTCGTAATCCAACCACGTTTCATTTTCCTCCGGATGCCAATGCATGCAATTTCCGTCTGCGTGGTAATGGTACGTCCCTCC
>QQSJ01000015.1 GCA_003602635.1 Candidatus Poseidoniales archaeon | reverse complement strand
GAGACGACCGGCGAGGCGGAGACCGAGGTGGTCCTCGGCAAGATCGTGGTGGCCAACGTGACCGTGGACAGGGCCAAATTCGACCAAAGGGTGCCAGAAGTCCCTTCCGCAGATCCAAAGGGAAATCCGATGGGCACGCGCACAACCGCGGCCCAAAGGAAATCCGTCGCCCACGAAACAATGACGATTGAGGGTGCTGAGCATGGCAGAGGACCTCTACCTCGACGCCTTGGAAGCCCTGAATGAGGAACGGCGAGACGACGCCATTGAACTTGCAACCTCCTTGGTCAAAGCCGAACCCGATCACGCCGCGGCCTGGGCTTTGCTTTCTGACGCCTACATCCCAACCAACCGAAACGCTCGGCTGAGCCTTGATGAGACGGCCAAAGCAATCGGCGCAACCCGCTTCGCGGTCAAATTGGACCCACGCCGAACCGACCTGTGGATCCGAGGAGCGCACCTCATGCGTTCCATCGGCTGCTGGGAAGACGCCCTCCAGTGGTGGCAGGATGCACGCCATCATATGCCCAAAGAAGCGATGCCATTGGTCGAACAAGCCACCATTCTGGCCGATCTTGGGATGTACGACGAAGCAGCGGAACGCCTTGAGCAACTCATCGCAGAGAACCTCGACGTGGGCCCAAGTCAAAACGCCCGCATCATGTCCTTGCTGAAGCTGGTGCGAAGGGCCGCCACGAGGGACCGGGCGGTCCTTTTCCGTCCGTGGGAACCCAATCACGACGGATGGGACATCATTCGGTTGCGGATGCGCCGAGGACCCATTTCTGAAACCACCATTTTCCTCATGACCGCCGGGCCAGCGCTTCTCCTTCTGGTCCTCATGGCTCAGAACCAAACCCAACACGGCCTGACCGGCCTGTGCCTGGTGTCGTTGGCCATCCTCGCCACGACCATCATTGGGATGCGGCTTTCGGCCCGCTGGCATCAACAGATCAACCGCCCAGCGTTGAACCTCGTCAGAGCCATGGACGTGGAAGCATCGTCTGGCCACGTCCTGATCCCGGAGGACATTCGAACCTCCCAACTCCATGCTGTGTTGCTCCAGCGCACACCACTGGCCTACCAAGAACGGGTGCTGAAGATCGTGGAACGTGGCCGCGACTGGCCGAAAGGTCAGCTTCCTCGCCTCCCTGACTTTGATTCCCATCTCGATGAACTTGGCTTCATTGAGGACGAGGAAGACCCTGAAATGGAAGCCTTCGAGAACGACGAAGAGGGCGTCGTTTGGGAACAAGAGTAGGAAACGGTTCATTCTTTGAGCACACGCTCATTAATTCACGAATGTTTAAATCGTCTGAAGGCCCATGTGGGGCCGTGTCAGAAAAGATGAACACCAAGCCTGCAGCAGAACACGACCTCAGGACACCTGTGGACGCCGGGTCCGAGCGAACCTCCAATTGGACGCCTCCTTGGGTGAACGTACAGATCGATGGCATGGCTGCCCGCGCCTTCGTTGGGAACGACGGTGCATGGAGCGACGTCCTCCTGATTGAGTTCGACGAAGACGCCCCAGAAGGCATGCCAGTCCCGTTCCGAACGAAGTACTTCCACTTCCCTGAACCAGGACGTCTGTGCTGGGGCCACGACGGGGCTGAGCATGATGTACGGCTTTCGCTGGATCACTCGCGTTCCTGCTGATCACGGACGAAGCCGTGAGCGCACTCACTGTTGTTGCTGGAGCGCGGCCTGAGCGTACTGCGCAGCGTATTGCTGAGCCGTCGCTTCATCGTAGCCTTGTTGGGTCAGCTGCGTG
Source organism: Candidatus Poseidoniales archaeon (assembly GCA_003602635.1). GTDB lineage: Archaea > Thermoplasmatota > Poseidoniia > Poseidoniales > Poseidoniaceae > MGIIa-L3. The sequence continues at coordinate 12,624 of QQSJ01000015.1, read as the reverse complement.
AGGTACTGTTGGTAGTACTGCTCGTACAACCCAGCCCCTGCTGGAGCCGCAGCTGCTTGTGTCGCTGCGGCGGCGCCACCAAGTTGTCCTGCGTACTGCTGAGCGTGTGCGCGCGCGGTTTCCTCAGGGTAACCCTGGGCAACCAACTGTTGCACGTACTGCTCGACAGGGTCCTGTTCGATCATGCCCATCGAGAAGTCGACGTTCTTGACGCCGTCGTCGTCGCCACCACGTCGGAGGACGAGCAAGGACAAGACAACCACGATCAACAGAGCAACGACCACGCCCGCAATGAGGGGGAGGCTGAGTCCACTGTTTCCTTCGTCTCCACCTGACGTGTCTTTGGGAGCAGACCACTCGCCTGTGGCAGGATTGTAGGTCCAAGCGCCTTCCCAAGCGCACGCACCGTCAACGAGGACGAAACGACCGCCGGCCGCTTCTGCGTCAGGATCGGCTTCGAGCCCTTGGCACGGGGCCAAGTTGACCTCAAGCCACTTGATCGTGACCCAGCGCTCACCAGAGGAGCTGTCGTACTCGTAGATCTTGATGAAGATCCTTTGCGTCTGACTGACGTTGGAATACATGCCGTCCAAAGACAGGTTCAGCACGAAACTGTCACCGTCACCGAGACCGTCTTTGGTCTTCGCAAAGGTGCCGTCGGTTTCGGCGTTGAACTTCTGGATGGGCGTCAACTGGAACGTCGACTCCTCGAAGGCAATTTCCACGTAGACGTCCGTTTCGTCTTCAGCACCGGTGAGGACCGAGCCAGACACCGAGATGGTGTCCTCAACCACACGCGAATTGTTGGCGCTGAAGTCGATGTCCACCACAGGCTCTTCGTCTCCGAAGCCGTCAGGAACGACGACGAAGTAGAAGCGGAACTTCTGCGAGGGATTGTCCGCGCCGTCGGTCACGATCAACTCGATGCGGATTTGCGCTTCTTGCTCACCAAAGGAGTCGATGGTGACGTTGCGGAAGGTGTAGGTCCACTCGCCCTGGCTGGCCGCGTTTTGGACGTACACGCCCTTTGGAGAGCGGAACTCACCGTAGGGCTCGTCGTTGTAGACGGTCCACTCGTAGGTCGTGATGCCGTTTCCAGAAAGCGCGTCTTGGTCGAACGAATCACCCGCATCGAAGTCGATGGAGGTCTCTCCGTCTTCGTCGAGGGTCAGGCGGTAAATCTCCCAATCACCGTCCACGTTCGGGAGCGTCTTGGTCCCGGTCAGTTCGAGTTGTTCCGCATAGTCACGGTCTTCGGTCACCACAATGGCGCTGGCGTTCGGATCGTACTCGTCCGCCTCGAGGTCGTTGGTTTCGACGACGATGTCGATCGTCCTCGCGTGTCCTTGGGCATCGTGGAGCATCAGGGCCACGGTCCAGGTGGCGCCGGTGCGGCAGCCGGTGACTTCGGAGATGTCGGCTTGGCAGAAGGTCATGGTCGGGTTGTTGTCGGTGCTGTAGCTCATGCCGCTTGCCATGGCGCTGCCGTCCCACGCGGTCGGTCCGTCAAGGATCCAATCCGCCGTCAAGGGCTCGGTGGTCGCGGTCGAGAAACCGAAGGTGAGGTCGGCGTTGCTCTTCATGTAGCGCAATTTGTACTCGTTGGTTCCAGCGTCGATTTCCGGAACGTCGCCGTTGATGGTCAAATCAAGGCCGTTGCCCCGGGTACCGAATCCGTTGGGGTATGGCGTCACTTGGTAGGAGAGCATGTTGCCCAGCAGCGGGAACGTGGAACTGTCCGCGCGAGCCGAGACCGTCGCGACGTCCATGGTGGTCACGATCATGCCGCCGTTGTAGTAGGAACAGACGCCGAGAATGGTCTCGCTGGCCTGAACGGTTTCGGATTGCGTGCGCAGGAGGCTCTGGAAGGAGCCGCCGGCTTCCATGAAGCCGCCACACTCGGATGGGATGGAACCCTCGGCGTTCTGGGCGGTGCTCAACACGGCCGTGGCCACGGTGGTGTCGGCGTCAAAGCCCTGGAAGTTCGTGCTGTCCACGTTGTCCAAGATGGGGTGGAAGGGGTCAGCGATGTCGAGGTCCGCGTAGCGGATCTTCGTGCTGTCCGTGGCACGGCTCTGGATGTTCATGTCCAAGGGCAAGCGCTCCTCGGTGGCGGAACCAAGCCCGTAGATTTGGTCGCCGTGAGGCGCCATGTGGGCCTGAATCGTCTTTCCTGAGTTCATGAAGTTCTCAAGCGTCTGCTTGTTGGTGCTGCTTCCGAGCTTCTGGTAATAGCCAAGACCGCCGTCCTCGATGTCCTTGGCGGCAAACGGAGTCTGCCATGGGAGCACGACCTTGTCGTACTTCAGGATCCACGTCGTGGTCAGGTAGTCGTTCCAATCGCCAATCTCGTATTGGGTGTAGGACATTCCCAAGAGGGCGAGATCCTGCTTGATCGTCGACGTGCGCGTGGTGCTCTCACTGAGCATGGCGATGTCGATGGTGTCCGCGAAGGAAGCGTGGAAGTAACGCACGTTGCCGCTGGACTCGCCGGTGGCCGCGATGGTCGCGCTGTAGCTGATGTTGTAGGTCCGTCCGTCTTGCCAACCGGTCCAAGGAGTGAAGGTGAGTTCTTCACGCTCCTGGGGGTCAAGCACGATCGGGTTGCTCGTTGAACCGTAGGTGGTCGTGTGAGCCATGGTTGGGTTGGCCGGGTCGGTGATGTCTTCGACGTTCATCGTGAAGACGTACTCGCCGGTCAGCACACCGTTGATGGCCGAGAGACTCCAATCGTGGGCCTCTGCGGAATCCGTCGGCATCGTGCAGGCGAGGATCTGGTCGTCCAAACACGCCAGCGTGTTGGGCTTGGACAGGGAAATGTCGACCGATTCAACGTTGAAAATCACGCGAGCCAAGTTGTTGGAGGTCTCCACTTCATCGGCTCCGAACCAAGAGGTCCCTTGGGTGGTGTTGTCGAAGACGGTCTCGGCCTGAATCATGTACACGCCAGCGGTGAAGTCGTGGCTGGCGACCACGGTCTGATCCACGTCTTCAGCGTCCACACCGGTGCGGGACACCGTGTACTCGTTGTCCAAGGTGAAGGTGAACTCGAGCAGCGAGATGTTGTTGAACGCGATGCCCTTGAAGCCGTCGTTGATGCCGTTTCGGCCGTCGTCGTCCGAGCGGAACACGAAGTCGATCTGAACCGTGCTGCCGGAGAGCGAAATGCACTCGCGCTGACCGAGGTTGACACCGGAGGTGGTGTTGGTCACGATGAGGTGCGTCAGGTCAATCGAGCGGGACGAAACAAGGTCGTCGGTGTTGAAGAAGACGTTGTAGTTGCCACCGGTTCCGTCGTTTCGGGACGCGTCGCCGATGAATTCAATCTCGTCGTAGTTGATGACGGCGGCTTCGGTTGCGTTGGTGAAGCCGTCGTCGTTGAGGTCGGTACCGCAGGTGCCGTCCTCGTCGTAGTCGTTCCACTGTCCAAGCAGGCTGGCTTCGTAATCGCTGCCGTCCTTGTTGTAACGGAATTGGATGTTGGCGGTGTCGCTTGGGTCGTTGTTGCCTTGGGAATCCGTCGTGAAGAAGGTGTCCGCGTAGTACTCGAAGTTGAGGGCAACGAAGTCACCGGTCATGGTGGTCATGTCCACGTCGGGGATCGTCATGGTCTCGTTCCATTCCTCGCCGTAGCCGTTGGTGGCCGTGTCACAGGGGTGCCCGAACCAGTACGCAGCCTCGCCAAAGACGGCTTCGCTGCAGGACGCTTCGGTGTAGATGGCCCCGTTGGGGTTGCCGTCGTGGCTGAAGCGGTAGCCTTGGCTGGTGGTCTCGAACGACTCCTCACAGACCTGGCTTGGAGTACCACAGTAGATGTCGGAGGGGAGGGCGGAGAAGACTGAGGCCTTCACGTCGAAATCGACCTCGGTGTTGCCCCAGTTGTTGGTGGTCACCACGATGTCGAAGGTGTCCTCTGCATAGAGGGCGCCCGCGCGGAAGTTCTCGATGCCTTCGACGGCAGGGTCGAACACGTTGAACGGCGTGAGGTACCCCACGGCGTCGTCGTTGAGTTCCTGCTCGTCCCATGCGTTGTTGGAGAGCACGGCAGAGACACGGTAGGTCGTGTCGTTCACCAGGTTGGCCGTGATCGACGTGGTGTATTCCTCACCGGGCGCGAGCGGGTTGGCCGCAAGGTCGATGGTGGCCTGCGATTGCTGCGGGTTGGGCAAGAAGGCCGTGTTCTGCTTGTAGATGGTCAGGTTGTCCACGGCAAAGCCGTCGTATCCGTCCCAGTTCTGGTCGTCGTCGTCCGCGGTCGAGCCCTGGAAGCCGGTGCGGAAGCGGAAGCGGATGTCGATGGTCTCGCCGGCCCACGGCGAGAGGTCAAACTCGCCAAGGTCGTCGGCGGTGAAGTTCTGCCAGCCGTAGTAGGTGCTGAAGAAGTAGACACCGTAGTAGAAGCGAGACTCTGCAGCCCCGCCGTTGAATTGCTTGAAGGCCCGCTCGTTGTCGAAGCCGCCCCAAAGGGAGGCGCCGGAGCCGCAGGCGCCGGTGAACAGTGCTTCAGAGGGGCACCCGATGGTGCTCCAGCCGGTCTCGTCGCTGCCGACTTCGATGATGGCGAGGTCGTCCCAGACGTCGTTGACCACGAAACCGTTGGCGTCAGCGCCGCCAAGGGCGCCGAACCCAAGATGCTTGTAGAGTTCAACGCTCATGAAGGCACGGTCGGAGTTGGACAGGTCCACGTTTTCGAGGATCATCGCGTCGTCCCAGTTCTTGCCGTAGCCGGTCCATAGGTCGCCGGAACTGTTGGTCACGGCCTCGCCGGACCACATGAAGTTCCCTTGGTTGAGGTAGTTGGAGGAAATGTTCGCGCCGTTGTTGCCGTTCGCGTTGCCCGTCGCACCAACCGAACTGTTGGTCTGCAGGTGCCAGTGGGTGTAGCCGTCGACGTACTCTTCGAAGGCCCATGTGCACCCAGAGCCGCAGCCGGTGGTGTCCTCGGGACTGTCCCAGTCGTTGGCGTACACCGTGGTGTTGGACGAGCTCGCCTCATCGACGATCTTGAGCTCGACGTCCACGGTGGCCGAACCTGAGTTGAGGGTGTCCATGCCCGTGTTGGTCACGGTCACGTTGATCTGACGGGTTCCTTCACCGGCCACGCCAAACCAGCGGTCTACGGGGTCAACGGATAGGCCGGTCACGGCCAGGTCCTTGTTGTCCATTTCGACCACGGTGATGGTGTCGTACTGACCTTCCCAACCGAAGTTGTCGACCCAACTGCCGAAGTTGTAGGAGTCGTGAGCCACGGCGATGTCGGGCGCGGATGACGAACTACCGGCCAACTGGCCGACGGCCGCCATGCTGGGTCGGCGGCCACTCTCGTAGGAGAGCGGGTTGGTGTACTGCCCAGCGCCGGTGGACAGGGTCACCTGCACCGTGCTTGGGAAGTTCAGGAAGAACTGACTGGTGGTACCGCCGGCCGAGTCCGTCGAGTCCTGCTGGAACGCAATGGATGGATTGACGAAGTCAGGGTGCCCATCGCCGTTGAGGTCGGCGATGCTCAAATCGTAGGAAATGTACGGTCCGAAGTATGCGATTTGGGGTGTGCCCCAGTTGCCTTGGGAGCTGGATTGGACGTAGGTGACGTTGCGGACGTTGCCGTCGGTCATGGCGATGACGTCAGTGGTGCCGTCGTCATCGATGTCCGCGATGTCAAGGGCCCCGAAGACGGTGCCCATCTGGACGATGGTGGGGTTCGGGGGGAGGGAGGTGGGGAAACGGTCGATGGGTTGCGTGCTGCATCCGTACTCGAGGATCGTCACGTTGTCGCTGTTTCCAGGGTTGGTGGGCGCGCCGGTGGCGTAGTCGACGCCTTCGCTGCGAAGCAGGAAGATGTCGTCGTCGGTGCACGTGCTCAGGCCAGACTGTTCGGTTTCGCCGTAGTCGCCAACTTCGAACTCGCGGTAGCTGAAGGTGCTGGCTGGACCAAGTTCCGTTTTCTCACCGCAGTTGCCCGCGCTGGCGGTGCTGCTGGGCACGGTCTCCGCACAGGTGACTGGACCCTTGTAGACCTGCAGGTATTGGGTCGTGATGTCAGGATAGAGGCCGAGAATGGCCACGTCATCGGTGCCGTCGTCATCAAAGTCGCCGACTTCGATGTCCCAGGCGTAGAAGTGGGTGTACCGTTCGCCGACGCTGAAACTGCGTCCGCCGTCGTTTTCGATGATGGTGAGGTTGCCAGGTTCGCTGGCCGGGTTGCCTGCATCGTCTTGCTTGAACGGGTTGTTTCGCTGGTAGATGACGATGTCAAGTTCCGAGTCACCGTTGAATTCGCCGACCTCGATGAACTGGACGTTGGAGAACTCGTCCCAGTCGGCGTTTCGGCTCACGTTGCCGGTGACCCACACGTCCGTGCGGTCCCAGAAGTTGCCGTTTCCATCGTTCCAAAGGATGCTGATGGTGTGGGAACCGTCAGTGGCGATGGCCAAGTCGTTGTGACCGTCGCCGTCAAGATCGCCGATGGCGATGTCCTGAGGGTCGCGCCCGGCCGTGTAGGTTCTGGCCATCGACGCACCGGCGGGTGCGGCGAAGGCGGTCATCAGGGAAGTCGTGAACAACGCAACGAGCATGAGGCTCAGGGCGCGCTTTCGGCGGTCGGTCTTGGTCATCATCAACACCACTCGTTTTCCGGAGCCTCAGTTCAGCCTTAATGCCTTTGCAATCCCGGGCAGGAATTTCGGCAGGGCTACGCCACGCAGTGGCCCGATTGTAAGGAAATTCTCACACCTTCAACCACGAAGGAGAAGGGCCCCATCCAGTGCCCTGTCCGCCGTGGACTTTCACGAGTTTTCCTGCCGCAAACAACGAGTCCAACCAGACTTCGAGCACACCGCCTGAGCGGTCGCCAAGACGTTCGCCGAGGACCTCTTCGATGTCTTCCGTGCGCATGGCGGTCGCACCGTGTTCGCGTACGACGACCTCCATGAGTTCCTTCAGCCAGGCCTCCGCTTGGGGATCGACCGACGTGGGGTCCTTGACGGGGAGAGGGCGGTCCAAACCTTCGACCACTTCCATCAATTCAATCGGATCCGGCCGTTGCATGGGCTCAAGGCCGATTCGTCCGACCTCTGCCTCAAGGTCGAGTTGTCCAATCGGCCGACGGACCACGGGGATACGAGAGGGGTCCGGCGTCGGGCCAAGGTCGGCCGGAGGCGCGTCTTCATCGGGCTCATCGCCCTCTTCAGCGAGGCCTGAGAGGTTCTGTGGAAGGGACGCGCGAGCGATGGGCATGGTCCAACCGACGCCCTTGAGCTCGAGGTTCTCGACCAGACCGGAAACCCACGAAGCCTCGCCTTCAATCACGACATGGACGTCGTCCACTTCGTGGCGGAAACGGTACCTGACGGTCCCGCGGAGGTCGGCCATGCGCCACCCTCGAACAGGTGTGACTTCAAGGCACCGTCAAGCGTCCGCGGCCATTTGCCGCAGCACGGTGTGCAGAATGCCGCCGTTGCGGTAGTATTCCACTTCGACCGGCGTGTCCAACCGGACGTCCACCTCAAAGGACGTCTCGCCACGCTCGGCATGGACGGCCGTCACAGTGAGACGTTGCAGCGGTTGCACGTCGTCAGCGATTGGGATGCTGAAGTGCTCGCTGCCGTCCAAGCCGAGTGAAGCATGGTCCTGTCCGTCGACAAAGGTCAGCGGCAGCACGCCCATGCCCACGAGGTTGGAACGGTGAATGCGCTCGAAGGAGGTGGCGATCACCGCCTTCACACCGAGAAGGTAGGTACCCTTCGCCGCCCAGTCACGCGAAGACCCCGTGCCGTATTGAGAGCCTGCCAGCACCACCAAGGGGCCGTCTGCTTTCTGGGCCGCATCGTAGACCGACATGACCTCGCCCGTGGCGTGGTCGATGGACCAACCGCCTTCGGTTCCCGGCGCAAGTTCGTTGCGAATGCGGACGTTGGCGAAGGTTCCTCGCATCATCACTTCGTGGTTGCCGCGGCGGCTGCCGAAGGAGTTGAAGTCGCCCTTTTCGACGCCTTGCTCCTGCAACCATCGACCGGCAGGGCCGCTCTTCAGAATGGCGCCAGCCGGAGAAATGTGGTCCGTGGTGATCGAGTCTCCAAGCTTGAGCAGGACACGGGCGTCGTGGATGGGAGCGATGGGTGGCGCTTGCGGCCCGAGGCCCTGGAAGAAGGTGGGCAGACGGATGTACGTCGACGCTTCCTGCCAAGGGTACAACGGAGAAGGTTCCGAAGGGATGCCGTCCCAGCGAGGTTCGCTCATGGCGTCCTTGTAGCGATCGCGGAACATCGAGGGTGTGATGGCGGCGCGGGCTTCGGCGATGGCTTCGTCCGATGGCCAGACGTCATGGAGCATCACAGGGCGCCCTTCGCTGTCATGACCAAGCGGCTCCGTGGTCAGGTCGAGGTCAAGGGTGCCGCAGATGGCGTACGCCACCACCAAAGGTGGAGAAGCGAGGTACGAGGCCTTCACCTTGCTGTGAACACGCCCCTCGAAATTCCGGTTCCCGGAAATCACGGAGCCGACGACCAAGCCGGCCTCGTCGATCGCCGCATCGATGGCCTCAGGAAGCGGGCCGGAGTTGCCAATGCAGGTCGTGCATCCGTAACCGACGACGTTGAAGCCCATCGCAGAGAGGTCCTCATCCAGCCCTGTGGCCTCGTAATATTCGGTCACCACACGGCTTCCCGGCGCCAAGGACGTCTTCACCCAGGGCTTGACGCCGAGCCCGCGAGCCCGCGCGTTGCGGGCCAGAAGGCCCGCGGCCAACATCACATCTGGGTTCGAGGTGTTGGTGCAGGAGGTGATGGCCGCGATGACCACGTCGCCATGGTTGAGGTCGTACATGCCGTCCTCGCCTTCGACGATCGCCGAGCGTGAGAGGTCGCCCTCTTCCAATCCGTGGCCGTGCAAGCCAAGCGGAGCGGTGAGGCTCTCGACGAAGTGGGAGCGCATGCTGTCGAGGTCGACCCGGTCTTGCGGTCGCTTTGGACCGGCCAACGCGGGCTTGATGGTGGACAAATCGAGTTCGAGCACGTCGGTGTAGGCCTTCTCAGGATCTGCGCTGTCGTACCACAGCCCTTGCGCGCGGCAGTAGGCTTCCACACCGGCAACGTGCTCGTCCTCGCGGCCGGTCAGGTTGAGGTATTCGAGGGTCCGGCCGTCGACCGGGAAGAAGCCACAGGTGGCGCCGTATTCTGGTGCCATGTTGGCGATGGTGGCGCGATCTGCGAGGGAGAGGGCCACCATGCCCGAGCCAAAGAATTCCACAAACTTGCCCACAACACCGTGTTCACGAAGGATTTCGACGATGCGGAGGGTCATGTCCGTGGCAGTAACGCCTGGGTTGAGTTCACCGACCAAGCGCACACCAACCACGTCAGGAGCGAGCATGTAGATCGGCTGGCCGAGCATCACGGCTTCGGCTTCGATTCCGCCGACGCCCCAGCCCAACACGCCAAGACCGTTGACCATCGTGGTGTGAGAGTCGGTGCCGACAAGGGTGTCCGCCAACCAGACGCCCTCTTCTTGGCGGGCCACGGAAGCGAGGAATTCCAGGTTCACTTGGTGCACGATGCCACGCGAAGGCGGCACGGCACGGAAGTCCGCGAGGCTTTGCTGGCCCCACTTCAGGAAGGTGTACCGCTCCGCGTTGCGGTGGTACTCGATGTCGAGGTTCAAATCGAGCGCGTTGGCGTCAGAGCCAGACACGTCCACCTGCACCGAGTGGTCGATGACAAGGTCCACTGGGACTTGGGGGTTGACGCGTTCAGCGTCGCCGCCCATCTCGACCATGGCGTCACGCAGGGCCGCGAGATCGACCACGGCGGGCACGCCGGTGAAGTCCTGAAGAATCACGCGCGAGGGACGGAAGGGGATTTCGCCGCGCTCGCCGTCGGCGGTCCACCCGGCGATGGTGCGCACGTCATCTTCGCTGATCAGAAAACCGTCGAGGTTGCGCAAAGCTCCCTCGAGCAAGACACGCACGCTGTACGGCAGCGAGGCCGTTTCAACGCCAGCGTCGTCCAAAGCGCTGAGGGCGTAATAATGGCCGCCAAGCGGGAGTTCGCGGCGCGCGGAGAAGGGGTCGATGGTCGCCATGGTTCGGCGACAGAACGGCCGTCTATAACGGCACGGATGGCAACCCGATTCACCAGAAGACGTACCACGGCGTGTCGTCAGCGCCCATGGACACGGCTTCCACCAAGGTCACTTGGCTCGTTGGGCCATCGCCCGAAGTGGTAGTAGAATCGTCCGTGTTTCCAGTTTCAACGTTCGAGATGGAGGTCACATGCTCGCAACCGTCGGTGATGGTGCCAAACACGGTGTGCTGTCCATCCAACCAGCTGGGGCCCTGGCCGTCGTTGCTGTCCTCAGGGATGAGGAAGAACTGGCTGCCGCCCGTGTGCGGGTTGTTGGTCTTCGCCATGGAAAGGGTGCACACGTCGTGCAGACGTCCGTTGCTCACTTCGTCCGGCAGGGTGTATTGCGTCTGACCGCAGGCACTGGACGAAGGCTCGGCTTGGCCGTTGCAGTAGCCCTGCCATGAGGCGGCGTAGCCACCCGTACCGTCGCTGTTCTCGAAATCGCCGCCTTGAATCATGAAACCGTCAATGACACGGTGGAAGATGGTCCCGTCGTAGGTCCCTTCGTTCACGTGCTGGAGGAAGGAGGAGGCGTGGGAGGGCGCGTCGGCGTGGATCTGAATCGTCACGTCGCCGGAGCGGTCGGTGCCGTCGGCGTCGGTCCACGTCAAGGACATCCGAACCATCTCGTCGCCCGTCAAGGCCGGGCTGTTGCCGGCCTGGCTGAGGGCAAAGAGGACCGCCAAGAACACGACGCCCATCAGACCGAAGGAGGTCAGGGTGGGCGTGCCGTCCTTGAGAAGCGGCGGGATGAGGTATTCACCGATGCGCTTCTCGTTCATCTCATTGAGCAGGTCGTTGTAGGCCGTGTTGTAACGCTTGGTGCGGCGATCCATCTGCATCGCCGTACGGAGGTTCTTCGCGGCTTGCCGGTAGGTCGAAGCCGCGCCAGAGGCCTTGGCTTCCTCACGACGTGCAAGGCCGGCAAGGTACCACGTCATGGCATGCTGCCCTTCGCTGTCGGTCTCACGCATGAGGTCGACAACACCCGCGTAGTTGCCCTTCTTGATGTCCGCTTCTGCGCGGCTCCAAGCCTTCTGGACCTTCTCGCTCGCCATGACCCCCGATGAACCCCCCCATTTTGAGATGTCCCTCCAAATTGTGAGTTCGTGGTGGCGTCATGTTCAAAGGTCGGAGGCGACGGCGTTGGAGCGCGGAGCGTGGGGCCTTTCGGGGACCTGAAGGAAGCGCCACGGGGCAGCGACATGGACGCCATCGTCAACGACTTCACCATCAACATCGCAACCGCGAACGGAACCGGCTCCCAGTCGGCCAACCTCATCCTGCTCCAATCCCTGTTCAACATGGGGATCGAAGTCAGCGGGAAAAACCTCTTCCCGTCCAACATTTCCGGCCTTCCGACGTGGTACATCGTGCGTCTTTCTGATGCCGGCTACCAAGCGCCCGGTGACCGCACCCACATCCAGGTGCTCGTCAACACGGCCACCTGGGAAGACGACCTCGCCCAACTTGAGCCGGGGAGCGTCGTCGTGTGGAACAGCGACGCCAAGAAGCCCATGGACCGCGAGGACGTCATCTCCTACCCGGTCCCCATGACCAAGATGGCCCGTGGCGTCAACGCCAAGTTGGCTCGCATGATCACGAACGTCATCTACGTCGGCGTGCTGGCTGAACTGCTCGGCATTGATGAGAACGCTGTGGTCGAAGCCATTGGCAAGCAATTCAAGGGCAAGACTTCGGCCATCGAGCTCAACACCACCGCCTTCCACCTCGGGCGTGACCACGCCCGTGAACACCTGACCAAGGCTGACCCGTACACCGTTGAGGCGCGCGGCAGCAACCAAGGCCGTTTCTTCATGGAAGGCAACGAGGCAGCGGCCCTCGGCGCGCTCTTTGGCGGCGTGCAAATGCTGGCGTGGTACCCCATCACTCCCTCCTCTAGCCTCGCGGAAGGCATCATCGGTTGGATCCCTGAACTGCGCACCAACGCAGACGGAGAAGCCACCTGCGCCGTCGTGCAAGCCGAGGACGAATTGGCGGCCGCCGGGATGGTCATTGGCGCCGGTTGGGCCGGTGCCCGCGGCATGACCGCCACCTCCGGGCCCGGCATTTCGCTGATGCAGGAATTCATTGGACTGGCGTATTTCGCTGAAGTCCCCTCCGTCTTCTGGGACGTCAACCGCGTCGGCCCCTCGACCGGATTGCCCACGCGAACCCAACAATCCGATCTTCAGATGCTCTACGAAGGCAGCCACGGTGACACGCAGCACATCGTGCTCATCCCAGGCACCGTCGAAGAGTGCTTCGAATTCGGCTGGCGTGCCTTCGACGTCTCCGAGCGTTTCCAGACCCCGGTCTTCGGACTCTCCGACCTCGACCTTGGCATGAACCGCTGGGCCTGTGAGGGCTTCACCTACCCCGACGCGCCGATGGACCGTGGAAAGGTCATCCGCGAGCGGGACATTTTCGAAGCCATGGAGGACTTTGGCCGCTACCGCGACGTGGACGGCGACGGCATCCCCTACCGCACCCTGCCCGGCAGCGG
>QQSJ01000146.1 GCA_003602635.1 Candidatus Poseidoniales archaeon | reverse complement strand
ACCTTCTGGGGCACGCCGACCGAATTGTGGCCGGTCACCTCCTACACGGTGTGGGCGAACAACAGCGGTGGCTCGGTGATGGTGACGGTGACCCTTGGTGTGGTCGATCAGGTGCCGACGCTTTCTTACACGCCGGAGCACCTGACCCTCGTGGTGATGGAGACCAGCACCGAATTGCCGCTGGTCGCCACCCTCGAAGGACCGGGCGACATCACCTCGTGGGTTCTCAGCGAGGCCTTGCCGCAGGGCCTGTTCTTCAGCACCACCAACGGCACGGTGTGGGGCATGGCCGAAGAGGTCTGGAGCAACCGCACCTACACGGTCTGGGCGAACAACAGCGGTGGCTCGACCTCGGCCACCTTCAGCCTCGAGGTCATCAGCCAGACGCCGAGGCTGCTCTACAGCGAAGACCTCGTGCTCATCGCCGACGATGCCATGCCGGTGTGGCAGCCCTTCGTGTTGTACGGCAGCGTGGACACGTGGGCGATCGAGCCCGACCTGCCCGATGGCCTGGTGTTCAACGACGTGCTCGGGCGCATCACCGGCACGCCGACCACGCCAGCCGAAGCGATGACGTGGACGGTGTGGACCAACGCCACCGGCGTCGCGGTGCCGTGGAACCTGACCATTACCGTGCTGCTCGACACCGACGACGACGGCATGCCCAACGCCCTCCCAGAGGGTTACTTCGGCGCGTTCATCGAGGACTTGGACGACGACAACGATGGGCTGCTCGACGTGTTCGAGACCGACACGGGCGTCTTCCTCGGGCCCGAAGACATCGGCACGGACCCGCTGGTCGTCGACACCGACGCTGACACGTGGGACGACGCCGAGGAACTGACCTGTGGCGCCGATCCCACCAACGCAAGCGACGTGCCCGTGGACACCGACGGTGACGGCCTGTGCGATGCGCTCGAGGCCGACCCTGACGGTGACGGCTATTCCACGCAGGAGGAACTCGCGTGCTCCTCGGACCCGATGAACGCGACGTCGATTCCGGTCGACATCGACGGTGACGGAGCGTGCGACGCGCTCCTGCAGCCTGACCTGTCCTACACCAACGTCTCCGACGCCGGCACGGGTGTCGTCTTGCTCGGCCATCCGGCGCGTTTCGATGCCGTGGTCGTCGACGCGGCCCTTGAGGCGTGGACGATCGTGCCGGCGCTCCCGAAGGGCTTGGTGTTCAACGCCACCGACGGGAGCATCACGGGCGTGGTGCAGGACAGCGACGTGGAGCGCCCGTCCTCCACCCACACCGTGTTCGCCACGGAGGTCGGCTACGGCCGCATCATCGAGGTGGAGGTCACCTTCACCTACGCGACAGACTCAGATGGCGACGGCCTTGCCGACAGCGACCCAGACGGCTTTGGCCCGATGCGTGGCGACCTTGACGACGACGACGACGGTTGGAACGACACCATCGAGGCCGCCTGCGGCAGTGACCCGTTGGACGCAACCTCGTACCCAAGCACCGACTTTATCCTCGTGGACGGTGCCTGTGTGGACGCTTCCGCCAAGCCGTTGCCGCCGGTGGATGACGGGCCCAGCCTGTTTACCATGTGCCTGCTCTTCTGGGTCGCTGTGGCTTTCCTGGCCCTGCTTCACCGAAGCGGTGAGCGCAAAGAACACCGGAAGAAACTCGCAGCCGAGAAGGACGCGACGATCAGCCAAATGATCTCAGAAGCCAACAAGGCCGAAGAAGAGTGACGCCCGGTTCGGGCCGCCTCATGAACGCCTCCGCGGGCTGACGTGTGCTGGCCTTGGTGGGAGGCGTTTGGATGAACTGCGCACCGAAGCGACGGATCCTGCTGTTCAGATGACGGGTGCGCCCACTTCGAAGCGTCCAATCTCGAGGGTTTGGGTGTTGGAACCGCCGTCAGGCAGGTTGACGGTCAGCGTGGCCGAGATGCCTTCCTCGTTGAGGAAGGTCGGACCACACTCGTCGCCACCGAGGTTGTTGTTGGTCCCTCCGTCGATGCCGAAGAAGTATCGAGCACCAGACTCCAGTTCGGTGACGGTCTCGCTCGGGTCGGTGCCCACTTCCCAGAGGGATGCGCGTTCGCCTCCACCAATGGGCGGGCCAGAGATCCAATCGTCGATGGTGCCGCTCCGGTAGTGCAAGGTATCACCGTCTTCAACGCACCAGAGGGTCCACTCAACGTCCTCGGCGAGGACGTTTTTGCCTTGACTCTGATATTCGATCATGAAGAGAAAATCGTCGTACCCGTCCTCAATCCATGCACCGACCACGATCATCTTGGTGCCGGCCTCTTTGTTGACGTCCAACGCCGTATGTTGGGTCTGTTGGCTGATACGTTCGACCATCCCAACGGCCGTCGAGCCGATCACGATCATCATGATGACGATGCCAATGTAGGTGATCATCAGGTCGATGCCCACCGCGCCGTCTTCGTTGTGCTTGACCCGTCGCATGATGTCACCTCACAGGAATTGGTCCCCAACGGAAGGATTGGTTCCCAGCTGAATCCGGGTTTCGAAGGTTCGCCCTTTCTCGATGGCCAGGATCAGTTGGCCGTCGAAGTTTGCATCGAGGTCACAATCTCCTGTGCCTGCGTTGAATACCATGTACATGTGGTAGATGCCGGATGAATCGAATCGATCTAAGGTGGCGTCGGTGCGACCGTCATCGATCATCGACGTCGCGGCCTCAAAATCACCGGCGGTGTACGTCACCTCTTCCGCGTTGCCGGTGTCCCCATCAGAGCAGATCAACACCCAGCGTACGGCCGAGTCCTCAAGGTTCCCAACGAGGTAAGGAAACTCAAACCCGATGTGGAGTTCATCGCCCGCGGCACCGTTCAGTCCGCTGAGTTCGATGTAGGTCACAGAAACGATGCCATTCACCACGTCACTTTGGCTGTTGGCGGTTTCCCGACCGTCCACCATGGTGCGTTCCGTGATGGAAAGCAGGAAGGTGCTGAGGATGCTGGTGGTGACCAGCACCACGGAAAGGAACAGAAGCGAACTGACCGCAACTTCGGCACGTTCGTCGTGAACGCGTCGTCGTGAGGTCTGCTCACTCATCCTTCGTAAGGTACCCACGATTCTGATGAAGCGTCCCAGTACGTAAGGTTGCCCTGAGCATCCCTGTTCCAATGCACGCCATTCTCCTCCCAGGTGGCTGCGCCGGAGCTCTCTTGGAGTTCGGGAAGGGCCTTGTCTTCGCCTCCGAAATTTGCCTCAGCCAAGGTGTCCACGTCTGCGGTGGCGCCCAAGCCGGTGGCGACCGTTGCGCCCTCGCGGCGAACCACGAGCAGGGCTGCAAGGCCAGCGATGGCCAGGAGGGCGACCACGCCGAGGATCAATCCGGTGCTGTTGCGCTCGGGCTCAAGGGTGGAGCGAAGCCCGTCGTCGGGGTATGCGTCGAATTGATCCGCCACACCGTCGCCGTCACGGTCGCTTTGCGCCGTGGCGTTGTTGGGGAAGGCATCTTCGTCGTCGGTGGTGCCGTCGTTGTCCGTGTCAAGTTGGTAGAGGGCACAGCCGTCAGCGTTGACCACGGTGGTGTTCGTGGTCGACGGGCAGAGGTCGTTTCCGTCATCAATGCCGTCCATGTCGGTGTCGCGTTGCGATGGGGCGCATCCGAACACGTCGGGCACGGTTCCCGCGGGTGTGCCCGGACAGTCGTCCACGGCATCGCTGCGCCCATCGCCGTCCTCGTCCTTTTGAGAATCGCTGCAGCCGACCTGGTCAACCGCTTCACCTGCAGGCGTTGCATCGCACTGATCCACGCTGTCCGAGATCATGTCCCCGTCGGCGTCGAGTTGGTAGAGCGCACAGCCAACACCGTCGACCGTGCTTCCTGACAAGGTGCCGATGCACGCGTCCTCGGCGTCCACGACACCGTCGTTGTCCGTGTCGCGCTGGTTCGCGGCGCATCCCTGATCGTCGACGTCTTCGCCGGCGTCGGTGTAGGCGCAAAGATCGTCGGCGTCCATGACGCCGTCCCCGTCCTCGTCGCGTTCGTTGGCCGCGCATCCCTCGCCGTTGACGCTCAATCCGGGCGTCGTGGAGGGGCACTGGTCACGGGCATCGTCGATGCCGTCTTCGTCCGTGTCGAGTTCAATTGCGGCGCAACCTGCTGCATCGACGGTTCGACCGAGCGGCGTGTTTGGGCACGCGTCGTAGAGGTTCACCACGCCGTCGAGGTCGCCGTCCTTCTGGTCTTCAGCACAGCCAAAGCCGTCCACGCTCATCGAGGCGTTCGTTTGCGGGCACACGTCGAGGTCGTCGGTGACACCGTCGTTGTCCTCGTCGAGTTCCACGGTGGCGCAGCCTTTGGCGTCCACGGGCTCGCCCTGTGGCGTGTCAGGGCAGTGATCGGGGAGGTTTCCGTTGATGTTGTCACCGTACCCGTCACCGTCGCGATCGGCCCATTGGGTGGCATCGTCAGGGAACGCATCGGCACCGACGCCTGCGGCGTTGTCACCGTATCCGTCACCGTCGCGGTCGGCCCATTGCGTGCCGTCGTCGGGGAAGGCATCCGCGTTGGTTCCTGCGGCGTTGTCGCCGTAGCCGTCACCGTCACGGTCCTTCCACTGCGTTCCGTCGCTTGGGAAGGCGTCGCCGTCGGTGCCGGAGGGGTTGTCACCGTAGCCGTCCCCGTCGTCGTCCTTCCACTGCGTGTTGTCGTTCGGCCAAAGGTCCGCGTCGGTGCCGGAGGGGTTGTCACCGTAGCCGTCACCGTCGCTGTCCTGCCACTGCGTGGCGTCGTTGGGGAAGGCATCGCCTTGGGTGCCGGTGGGATTGTCGCCGTAGCCGTCACCGTCGCTGTCGCTCCATTGGCTGCTGTCGTTCGGCCACAGGTCGGGATTGTTCCCGTTGGGGTTGTCGCCGTAACCGTCGCCGTCGCTGTCGGCCCATTGCGTGCTGTCCAAGGGGAAAGCATCGCCGTTGGTTCCGGAGGCGTTGTCGCCGTATCCGTCGCCGTCGCTGTCGGCCCATTGGCTCGCGTCCGCAGGGTAGGTGTCACCGCCGTTCCCGGCGCTGTTGTCACCGTATCCATCACCGTCCGTGTCCCAATGTTGGTCTGGGTTGGTGGGGAACATGTCAACGGAGTCGTTGTAGCCGTCGTTGTCGGAGTCGATTTGGCTCTGGGCGCAACCGTCGGCGTTGACGCTGGAACCAAGCGGCGTGTTGGGGCACAGGTCGTATTCGTTGGCCACACCGTCGCCGTCGTTGTCAAAGGTCAGGGTGAAGCAATCGCTGTCGCCGATCAGTTGGACCATGGAACTGGTGTAGAGGTCAACCGCGGCGCAGTAGGTGCCGCTGCCGTTCGGCGTGGCAAAGGACCACGCAGGGAGGCTCATGTTCTGGGCCGTGGCCGTGAAGGAGGTCAGCGTGGAGTTTTGGAGCGTGGCGCCGGAGCCGTCGGTCAACCGAACTTGGTAGTGGTAGCCGTCTCCGTTGACCAAATCCAGTCCTTCCGTTCGCACGTCGTTGGTGGCGGCGGTGGTGCTCTTGGTCACCGAGGTGATGACGAGGCTCGGGAGTTGCGGCACGAATTCCCATCCGTGGAACCCATTGAATCCCTCGATTGTGGAGATGTTCGTGGTGGCCCCTTGTTCCCACAACAGCCCAATCATTTCGTGGACGTTGGTCGTGGTGATGCCGGTCCAGTTCACCTGCCAACTCATTGCGCTGGTCATCGGGGTGAAATTGACGGTGGTTTCGTTCACGATGGAAGCATTCAGCGCGGCTTGAACGTCGTTACCGTTGGTGAGCATCGCGTTGCCAAAGACCACCTGGTCGTACACGAACCACCACATGGTCATCGGCGTGTTGGGGGTCATGTTGGTGGCCTCGATGTCGCCGGTGGTGGAAGAGGTGGCCTCGACCACCAAGACTTCGAGGAAGTAACAGTCGTTGCCAGCAGAGATGTAGGTGCCGTTACCGTCGTACAGTTCGGCCAAGACGCAAACGTCGGATTCCATGCCCACGGCAGAGGCGTTGTGGGTCACCGTCGCGTTGTGTCCTGAACCGTTTGCCGTATGGTTGACGGTGCCAAGGTAGGAAGACAGCACGGTGCCGTTCATCAATTCCTGCTCAAGGTAGAGGTCCACGCTGTACGAAGAGCCGTTGGTGAGGCCGCTGAAGGTGAGGTCCGTTGTGGTCTCGTTGACCACCGAGGGGACCACGCTGGTGAAACTCTGGCCTCCGCCAGGGAGGTCGGTGGTGATCTCAATGTCGTACGTGTTGATGGCGCCGCTGTAGCCGTACACCTGAACGTAGGTGGATTGGGAAGTGGAGGCGAGGACGGTCATGGATTCGAGGTTCGAGGTTCCACCCGATCCACTGAGGTAACCGCCCGTGGCCGTTTCCCACCGGAGGTCGATGTCTCCGTTGAAATGGGTGAAGGACACGTTGACGTAATAGGTCACACCGACGGTCATGACGACCTCAAAGAAATCCTCGTCAAAGCTGCTGTCGATGCTGAGGCCCGTGCAGTCCAGCGGCAAGGTCGAAGCAAGCGTCGCGGTGCTGACGCTGTCGTTTGGCTCAAGGATGTCCGAAGCCGTGGTGCCGTTGCCCGTGCACGGGTTGGGTGCTGCACTTCCAGTGCTGCTGCCGGTTCCACCGCCACCGCCGCTGCTGCCGGTGCTGAAGGTCCAGATGGTCAGGTTCCACGATCCAGAGGTGCCAGAGAACAAGTAGGCGGCGATTTCGATGTAGACCATGCCACCATGGTTGGTGAAGCTGCTGTTGGTGCTCACCGTTTCGGGATTGCCGAAGTAGGACGAGGCCATGGTGTTCTGGTTGGTGTCGTAGATGGCGAGGTCAAAGTCGTCTCCGGATGAGAAGGAAAGTTCAGCGGCGAGGCCTTCGTTGCTGGCCAAGGCCACCCTGAGGTAATCAAATTCGTCGGTGCCCGAAACGAGGTCCCCAGAGCCCGTCGTGGAGCCGCTGAAGATGAGGTTGGGGACCGACGTGGGCGAGGACAGGTTGTCCGGGAGGTCGCCGGACGTCATGCCCATGTCGGATTGGTTTGGTCCCACAGCACTGACGGCTGGGGCGAAGGTCATGGTGCTGAACAGCAGCAAGGCCGCGATGGCGATGGAGCGTGCATGAGTAGCAAGCATGTTGCTACGCAGGTCTGCTCCCCTAAAGTGGCTTCCCTTTTTGCTCAAATGGCGGTGGGGGCCACGTGACCGTCACGCTTGTCGTCAGGCTTACGCACGCGAGACCAGACGCCGCTCATCAAATCATCATGGCACGACTCGCAGTAGCAGAATTGCCGATAGGCTTCGCGGAAGGAATAGGCCTTCTTCCCGGTGGCCACAAGGTAGCCCTCGGGCGAGAGGCGAGAGGTGATGGTACCCGGTTTCCCACAGCCGGGCAGGTCGCATACGGGAGCGTCCGTCATGGGGTCACCTTACCGTCGTTCCTCTTCAAGCCTCGTCGTCGCCTGTGGGGTCAGGTTCGATGACCACCAGCGGGACGTTGGCTTCGATGGCTTCTCCCTCTTCGCACTGCACAGACACCACGGTTCCGGTCACGGGCGCTTGGATTTCGTTCTGCATTTTCATCGCTTCGAGGATCAGGATGACCTGGCCTTCCTCCACGTGTTGGCCTTCGTCGACTTCGACGGTCACGACCTTGCCAGGGATGTTGGCAGAGACGGTGCCTGAACGCTTTTTCTTGCCTCCGCCACCTGCACGTCGCTTCGGCGCAGGGCCTGCGTTGGGCACTTCCACTTCGAAGGTGCGGCCGCCGACCTCGACTTGGTAGGTCGGGCCATCGCCCTCGATGGTCACTTCGAAGGTCTCGCCGTCAACGATCACGGTTCGGGTGTTGCTCATGTGGTCACCTCCAAGGTGCTCGGCCGCTGCGGGTGCGCATCAGGCTCTGACGGCCCATGGCTTGACGGCGATGATCGCTGCTCCATGCTTCGCCCGGCAACCGACCGACGTCGGCGGTGCCGGAGGATTCGTCCAGCATGCTCAGCACGGCCATGACGGCCGCGGTGCGAAGGACGGCTTCGTCGGTCATCTGGATGCCTCACAGGGGGATGTTGCCGTGTTTTCGGGCCGGGCGCAACTCTTCCTTGTCCGCCAGCATGTCGAGGGCACGGCACAGGTGCCGTCGGGTCTGCGACGGCTCGATGACGTCATCGAGGTAGCCCAAGCCGGCCGCTTTGTACGGGTTGGCGAAGGTCTCGTTGAAATCGGTGGTCAAGCGCTCGCGCTCTTGTTCGGGGTTGCGGGCGCTTGCGATCCGGCGTCGGTGGATGATCTCCACCGCGCCATCGGCCCCCATGACCGCGAGTTCTGCAGTGGGCCAGGCCACGTTGTAGTCGCCGCGCAGGTGCTTGGACGACATGACGTCGTAGGCGCCACCGTAGGCCTTGCGAAGGACGACGGTGAGTTTGGGAACGGTCGCTTCAGCGAACGCGTAGAGGAGTTTGGCACCGTGGCGGATGATGCCGCCCCACTCTTGGCTGGTGCCGGGCAGGAAGCCGGGTACGTCCTCGAAGGTCACAAGCGGGATGTTGAACGCGTCGCAGAAGCGGACGAAGCGTGCGGCCTTGTCCGAGGCATCGATGTCCAAGCAGCCGGCCAGCACCTTCGGCTGGTTGGCGACCACGCCAACGGTGCGTCCGCCGAGGTGACCAAAGCCGCACACGATGTTCTTCGCCCAGTCGGCTTGGACTTCCATGAAGCCGCCGTCGTCGAGCACTTCGCGGATCACGTCGACGACGTCGTAGGGCTTGTTTGGCTCGTCTGGGAGGATCGATTCCAGCGCGTCGCATGTCCGGTCAATCGGGTCGCTTGTTCGCTTTTCCGGCGGGCGTTCCATGTTGTTGAGGGGCAGCACGTCCACCAAGTCACGGGCAAGATCGATGGCGCCAGCATCGTCTTCCGCCGTGAAATGCGAGACGCCGGACTTTGAGCCGTGGGTCATTGCACCGCCGAGGTCTTCGAAGGTCACCACTTCGTTGGTGACCGTTTTGATGACCTCAGGTCCGGTGATGAACATGTGCGCGGTCTGATCGACCATGATGACGAAGTCCGTGATCGCCGGGCTGTAGACGGCGCCACCGGCGCACGGTCCCATGATGACCGAAATCTGTGGGATGACGCCGCTGGCCCGCACGTTGCGGAAGAAAATCTCAGCGTAGGAACCCAGCGAAGCCACGCCCTCTTGGATGCGGGCGCCACCGGAATCGTTCATGCCGATGACCGGCCGGCCGGTCTTCAGGGCCATGTCGAGGACCTTGCAGATCTTCAGGCCGTGCATCTCGCCGAGGCTCCCGCCGTACACGGTGAAGTCCTGAGCAAAGGCGTAGACTTGGCGTCCGTTGATGGTGCCGTGTCCGGTCACCACGCCGTCACCGGGGATGACGTTGCGGTCCATGCCGAAGTCACGGCAACGGTGCTCAACCAATCCGTCAATCTCCTGGAAGCTGCCCTCGTCGAGGAGCATCTCGAGACGCTCGCGCGCGGTCATTTTGCCACGGGCATGTTGGGCCTCAATGCGTGCCTGACCGCCACCCACCTCGACTTTGGCCTTGCGAGCGCGGAGGTCTTTCAGGCGTTCCTCGCTGGACGTCATGGACTCACCTACGCCCGAAGACCCCGGGTCGGTCTTTGACGGTTCCGTGTCCGGAACGCCGCATGGGGGCCCTGCCGCCCGTTCGCTTGAAAACCGTGGTCCATGTAGGGAGGCCATGGCGGGAAGCATGCGCATCGTGGTTGCGAAACCCGGTTTGGACGGCCACGACCGTGGTGCAAAGGTCGTGGCGCGTGCCCTCCGTGACGCCGGCCACGAGGTGATTTACACCGGTCTGCGACGCACGCCGGCGCAGATCGTCGCCACGGTCCGTGACGAAGATGCTCGCTTCCTTGGCCTTTCCAGCCTCTCAGGAGCCCACGGTCACCTCTTCCCGACCATTTGCCAACTCCTTCGCGACGAAGGCCTCGACGACGTCGTGGTCTTTGGTGGCGGCATCATCCCTGATGCGGACCGACCCGCGCTCCACGAGGCTGGGATGAGGGCCATCTTTGGTCCGGGCACGTCCACGGAGACCATCAGCGCCTTCGTCGCCGAGGCATCGGGCCGCGACGACGCTGGCGTTGGCGCTTCAGGCGGTTGGGTCTGGGAGGCGTGAGGGGTGACCAACGGGGCGCCGACCGACCGCCTCGCTGCGGCCCGCGCCGGTTCCCGTCGAGACCTTGCGCGCCTGTTGACCGACGTTGAGGACGGGCGGCTGTCGGCTTCGGACCTGCTTGGAGCAGACCGGAGCGGTGGACGCTCCATCGCCATCACGGGACCGCCGGGCGTGGGCAAATCCTGCTTCATCGATCACCTGCTTCGGGCCCACGCCTCGGCAGGCGAGCCCATCGCGCTCCTCGCCGTCGATCCTTCCTCGGCGTTGTCCGGCGGCGCGTTGCTCGGCGACCGCATCCGTCTTTCTTCGCCTGACGACGAAGCGCTCGCCGAGCGCATCTACGTCCGGTCCATCGCCACACGACGTTCCAGCGGCAGCATCCCTTCGGTGCTCGGCGACTTGGTTCAGGTGCTCCACGGCTGCGGTTGGCCTTTGGTGATCATCGAAACGGTGGGCGCTGGACAGTCCGAGGTCCGCTGCGCTGCGGTGGCCGACCGCATCGTCCTGATGGAAGGGCCAGCCCGTGGCGACGGGGTGCAAGCCGAAAAAGCGGGCCTTTTGGAGCTGGCCGACCTTGTGCTGGTCAACAAAGCCGACCTCGAAGGCGCCGAACGGCACGCGGCCGAATTGAGGGAATCCTTGGCGCTTGATGGACCGGATCCTGCGGACGTGCTGCTGATGTCTGCTCAAACCGGTCTCGGCCTGCCTGAAGCCCTCAACGCGCTCCGCACCTTGGAGGCTCGACCCGGCAGCGAGCGAGCGCGTGCCAGGGAACGCTTGGCAAATGCCGCTGAAGCCCGGTTGGTCGGCCATGATGACTATGAGGCCATCCTCGCCCGTATTGCGAACGGTACCCTCGCTCCAGAGGACGCCGTCGAGGTGATTTGGCGTGGAGAATGACGAGCACGGCATGGTGCCGTTGACCGATCCAAAGGAACACTCCGTGGGGGGCTTGTGGGGCCACCTGCTGCGAAGGGCCGTCCACCTTGGAATGGTCGTGATTCCATGGGTGTACTACGAACACGCCGCTGACCTCGGGGCCCGCCTCGGCATGGACAGCGCAGAGCAATTCGCTTCCGCGTTGGTGTTGCTGCTCATCGTGGCCGAAGCCGTTCGTTTGCGGACGGGGATCACCGTCTTCGGGCAGCGCGATTACGAGGCCACCCAGGTGTCCGCGCTGGCGTGGGGAGCCCTCGCCATTGGCGTGGTGCTGCTGACGTTGAGCGATCATCCAGAGTTGGGCTACCCGCTCATTTTCTCCTTGGCGATCGGCGACCCCTTGCTTGGCGAACTTCGTCGCGCAGGGCATGGGAACCGAACGGCGTCCATCTGGGCCTCCGTGGTGCTCATCGGGCTGTGGGCCGCCTTTGCCGTGGTCATGGACACGCCTTGGGTGCTGGTGCCGGTGCTTCCCTTCATCTGCGTCGCTTCTGAGTGGCCTCGGCTCCGATGGATCGACGACAACGCGACCATGCTGTTCATCCCGCTGCTCGCGGTGTTGCTGGTCGTCCCGTGGTTGTGACCCCACTACATTCAAAGGGCGGTTCTTGGTGGCCCATTCAGGGATGAACATGAGCGAAGAAGAGAGCAAGACCGAGGTTGCTCAGTCCACCTACTTCGTCGTCTTCGGACTGGCCGTGATTGCGTTGGCTGTGACGGCCTTCGCCTACCCCGTTTGGGGATACTGAATTCCGTCGTTCAATCGGACGAGGCTTCAAAACAGTCCAACCCGGATTTGTGGTCATGTGCGGTCTTGGTGGAATGCTTGGAGCGCCCGATGAGGGCGTGCTCCACCGCATCAACCGCCTTCAGCGCCATCGTGGCCCTGACGGAGAGGGCGTCTGGAGCGACGACCGGGTCGGCTTGGCTCACACAAGATTGGCGATTCTGGACCTGGACGGTGGTCCCCAACCCATCGTCGGTGAACATGGCGCGGTCGCGGTCGTCAACGGCGAGATCTACAACCATCTTGCGCTCCGTGCGGCCTGCTCCACCTACCGTTTCACCCGCAAGGTGGACAGCGAGGTGGTGCTCGCCCTTCACGCTCAAGCCTCGCACAAAGGCGCCACCTCAGCGGCCGATCACGCGGCATGGGTCCGCGAATTGGACGGCATGTACGCCTTCGCCCTCTGGGACGCTTCCAAGGGCCAATTGATCTTGGCGCGGGACCCCATGGGCATCAAGCCGCTTGTCCTCGGTGAAGTGAACGGTGGCATGATGTTCGCGTCAGAAGTGAAAGGGCTACGTGCACACGAAGGACACGTTCCAACCTTGGACGAAGGAGCCCTTGCGCTTCGCCTCGCCTGGGAGTACCCTCTGGACGTGACCACCCTGCTTCGTGGCACCCGACAGGTTCGCCCTGGCACCGTGGAGGTGTGGTCATTGGACGGGCAAGGGCAGGCGGTGATGACGTCACGTGCCGACGTGGAACGTCAACGCTTGGACCCCGCCGACGCGTGGGACCCTCACGTCGAAGCACCCCACTTGCTTGAGTCCTTCATTCAGAGCGTTGAACAGCGGCTCATGGCCGACGTCCCAGTGGGCATCGTGCTCTCCGGAGGCCTTGATTCTGCGCTGGTGGCCGCGGTCGCGCATGAGGCCGCTGAACGGGCCGGTCAGCCCGTGCCTGAGGTCTGGACCGTGGCTGGGAGCGAGGAGAACCCCGACTGGAAAGCGGCCGAAGCCGTCGCTTCTGCCTTGGACTTGAAGCATCACCAGCACCTCTTGCAGCCGGAGGATTTCGACCATCATCTGCCGAACTTGGTCTGGCACGGTGAAGATCTCGACACGTCGGTCATGTTCTTCCAGCCCCTCTTCCAAACCATGGCCTCCAGCGTCAAAGTCGGACTTTGCGGCCAAGGTGCGGACGAACTCCACGCCGGGTATCCTCGCTACCGTGACCCTCGAGCCCACGCGGCCCTCGTGCGTCAACGCCTCGAAGCGATGGACCACCCTGCTGCTGCCGCGTCCCTCACCGGGTCGCTTCAGGGAGAGGCATGGCTCGACGACGCCCACGTCCCCGAGGCGCGTGTGGGGGAGCTTCCGTCGATGCTGCAGTTCGAGTTGGAACACGGGCAACTCAGCAATTTCCAGCTGAGGTTGGTGGACCGTCACTCGATGGCCCACGGCCTCGAGGTCCGTGTGCCCTTCTTGGGCGCACCTCATCGCGAAGCAGCCCATCGCTTGCCAATGGATTGGCGCTTGCCCTCGAACGGCGAAGAGAAAGCAGCCCTTCGTCGAGCCGCCGACCTGACCAACCTGCCCAAAGAGATCGTCAGGAGGCCCAAACTTCCTGCCGGCACCGCTACGGCGCCGGACCTCCTTCGCGACGCCCTGAGCGAGCACCACGAAGCCGCCGCATCGGTGGTCGAGCGGTATCCTCGGCTGAAGGCGGGTTTGGCCAATCAACCTGATGTCATGCTTGGTCTGGCCTTGTTCGAAGCCGTTCATCTTGTGGACGGCGGGCGTACCGCCCCGACCGGTACCGTCGCAGATGTGTTGGAGGCCGTGGCATGAAGGATGGGCAATGGATTGACGAACGCATCGAGGCGAACCGTGAACGCTTGACGGCGTGGATGGCCGAGAAGCGTGCGGAAGTGCCGATTCCCATCTACGGAAGCGTGGACGTTCGAGACGCCGGCTGGAAGGTCGCAGCGGTGGACGCCAACCACTTCCCTGCAGGATTCAACAACGTGCCAGAAGAAGACCGGTCGCGGTTGGCGCAGTTGTTGCGTGAGCACGTGGAACGCACGGCCCCTGGCGTGACGTGGGTGCACCTCTATCCTGAATCGCACACCAGGAACCCTGGCTACGTGGAGAACCTCCGCACCTTGGTGGACCTGCTTGTGCGTGCGGGTTATCTGGCGACGGTGGGGAGCCCAGAACTGAACGACGTGTCGCAAGTGCGAGGCTTGTCTGGCCACCTCGATTTGGTGAACGTGAAGCCCAACGACGACGGCGGGCTTGCCGTGAACGGAAGGACACCTGACTTGGTGCTCTTGAACAACGACTTGACCACCGGATTGCCAAACGAACTGCAGACGGGTGAAATCATGCCTCCAACGCACATGGGATGGCACCGCAGAAGGAAATCTGAGCATCAGCGTGCGTTGGAACCCTACGTTGAGGAAGCCGCCGCGCTGCTCGACCTTGACCCATGGTACCTCCAAACGGAATGGTTTGTGTCAGAAGACAAGTGCTTGGAGAAGGAAACCTGCAGGACGATCTTGGCCGCCGAAGTGGACGCTTTCCTCGAAGGCCTGCGTGAACGCTATGCGGCGTTGGGCATTGACGAGGAGCCCGTTGCCTTTGTGAAAAACGACCGAGGAACCTACGGTTTGGGCATCATGACCGTCCGTTCTGGTAGCGAACTTCTCGAACTCTCCAACCGGAAGATGAAGCGTCTCATGTACGCCAAGGGTGGAGCCGAGGTCGAGAATTTCCTCGTGCAAGAGGGCGTGCCGACCTCGATGACGGCGGGTGCCGGCGTGGCTGAGCCCGTCGTCTATCTCGTGGACGGTGAAGCCGCATCGTGGTTTTACCGCGCCAACGAGAAGAAGGGCACCATGGACAACCTGAACTCGCCGAGTTCCTCCTTCCTCTCGGCCGCCGAAGTGGGTCCTGAAGCGGTGCACCTCGCCCGCGGCCGCCATGCGTTGGTCGCTGAACTCAGCATGTTGGCCATGGGTGCAGAACGCTTGGAGAGCGCCCGTCGGACCTGATATCAACGTGGGGCCGGTCCCACGGCCATGAGCCGCGGATGGGTGTTCGCGCTCACCATCGCCATCGGGCTTCCCGTGGCCGCCACGGACCTTGGCGGAATGCTCGACCGTTGGGTGGCCGAGGCCTTCGTGGTGGTCTGGTGTTGGGGCGTTTTTCTGCACGATCACGTGACGGCGGATCGGCGCCGTCGCATCGAGATGTGGACCGTTCTGGCCTTTGCGACGCCCATGGAACTGTTCTTCTCTGAAGTGTGGTTGATTTACGAATACCAGCATGGCCTCATGCCGCTGTTCGTTCCGGTCGGGCATTGGTTCCTGTTTGACCTTGGACGCCGTGTGGCGCATGGTTTGGTCGACCGGCCCATCCAATGGAGTCCGCTGCTGCTCTTGCCCCTCGTGGTCTACGGTGCCATCATGGGCACAGGGACGGTCGAAGTCGTCTTGTTCATCGGCATGTTGCTCTTCATCCGCTTCGGTCCAGATCCAGCCCTCTATGCCGTCATGACGTGGTTGGCCCTCGCCATGGAACTGTGGGGGACGTGGCTCGGAAATTGGGCATGGGCCAGTGACGTTCCGTGGTTGGGGTTGACGTCGTGGAATCCTCCCTTGCTGGTGGGTTCCTTCTACGGTCTGGGCGACCTCTTGGTTGGGTTGGCCGTGCGGTGGCGGCTCGGCCAAGGTTCAAGCGAAGCCCACCTTACCTCGGACCATGACGGGGCTTGAGGACCTCGCCCGGCGCCGTGAAGCCGAGGCCAAGCGCATCCGCGCCCTCCTCGACGGCGGCCATGAAAACCGGATGTCTGAACTGAAGGTCGGCGAAACCGCCGTCGCCTTCGTCAAGGAGGAGTTGTGCATTGGATGCGACCAGTGTCCGCTCGTGTGCGACGACGACGCCATCGACATGGTGCAGCGTGCCATGCGCAGCCCCTTGATTGACATGGAATCCAACCGCAAAGCCGTCATCCGACGGGATGATTGCACCGGGTGCGGCTTGTG
The DNA here is from genome assembly GCA_003602635.1 of Candidatus Poseidoniales archaeon. Taxonomy (GTDB): domain Archaea; phylum Thermoplasmatota; class Poseidoniia; order Poseidoniales; family Poseidoniaceae; genus MGIIa-L3. The sequence goes on along the minus strand of QQSJ01000146.1, from coordinate 1,918 downwards.
CGTGCTCGCGTGCCCGACCGATGCGATCACGATGATCGACCGATGAAGGAGACGTTGCCATGTCCAAGCAAGGAAAGGAAGCCACTGCTCAGCGCTTTGGTGGTGAATTCGGTCCCTACCGCAAGCCAGGAACGCAAGGCGTTTCGTTGTCGACGTTCAAGACGCTCGTCTGGACCAGCAACATCGGTGGGCTGGTGCTGCTGGTCATCTCCCTCGAGCTGCTCTTTGTGGCGCAACAATTCGGCTGGGGCTTGCTTCTCTTGGTGCTCGGTGTTGGCGTGGCGCTCTTCCCCTCCAACTACGAAATCCGCGGCATGGAAGACGATGAGGATGCGCCGCCTTCTGAGGGCGCTTCCTCCGACGACGAAGCCTCCTCTGACGCGTGAAGCCCGAAGCCGGGGCGATGCCCGTGCCTGCTGTCTTTGACGTAGAATCATAGGGTGCCGTTTGGACCCGGAGACAGAAGGTGGCCTCATGATCACAACCGCAGACATCGAGCACGCACAGCAGGCTTGGGGAGACGGCATCGTGGCCATCGCCGCGGCCCACCGTGACGGTGGCGACTACGCCGAGCGCGCACGCGTGCACGTCGAGACGCTCTACGCATACGGTCGCTCAGAGGTGCTGTTCAAGCCGACCTTGGCCGCCGTCGAACAGTTCCGACCCACGTTCGATGAGGCGTGGTCCTACTTCACCGCCTCCAACGGTGCTTGTCCTGAGGACAAGGGCTTCGCGATCAAGGGGTGGACCAAGGTCCGATTTGAGAACGCGGGCGTGCTGATTCAGGGCAACACGGCGCAGGCCATGGGGAACTACTTCTTCACCGACCCAAACGGGGACGAGGTCAAGGTGGAGTACACCTTTGGCTACATGCAGGACGAGGCTGGAGCGCTTCGGATCACCCTGCACCACTCCTCGATGCCGGCAGAGTCCAATTGAGGCCCACCAGCCACAAGGGATGCGTGCCTTGCTCAGCGCACGACGACCATGCCGCCGCGCACCTTGGAACAGGAACTCGGGATCAGGAAGAGGTCGATGAGCCACCACAGTCCAAACCCTTGGAGGGTGACGAGGGACAGCAACCAGACACCAACGCCTCGGCCCATGTAGAGGTGGTGGATGCCGAAGAGGCCGAGGAAGAACCAGAGGACATAGGCCAAGATGGCGCTGGGTCGATGCTGCGCATGTTGCGCCATCACCATGGGCTGGTGCACGGCTTGGACGTAGTGCGGTTGCTGCTGAGGCTGCATGATGACCGGACGTGCCTTGGCCCACGCGGACATAACGCTGTTGGAGGCACGGCCCAGCCGGTTGAGCCAACGGGTCCTGTCGGTGCTCAGGCTTCAACGCCAACGCGGACGTCGGCTTCGACCTGCGCCTTCTTGGCCTCGACCTGCTGGGCGAGGAAGGTCACGACGTCGAGGATCTCGATGCCCTCGTAGCGCTCGTCGCCTTCGAACTTCAGGCACTCCAGGTGCGTCACGCACTTGGGGCAGGAGGTCAGCATCGTGTCCGCACCGGTCTCAATGACTTCTTCCATGCGGTTGACACGGAGGGCGCGCGCGTTTTCGTTGCACGACATCATGCTGGAGACGCCACAGCACATGGCGTCCTCGCCATGGTGCTCCATCTCCACCAGCTCGACGTTCTCGACCTGGCCAAGGAGTTCACGGGGCTCTTCGGTGATGCCCATTTGACGGCCGAGGCGGCAGGGGTCGTGGTAGGTCACCGTGGTGCCTTCATCGGCCTTGAGGTCCATGTCGAAGCCTTGCTCGAGGAGGTATTCCGTGGTGTGCATGACCTTCACGCCCTCGAGTTCGTAGTCGCGGGCGAAGGTGCGGAAACACTCGGCACAGGAGGAGACGAGGGTGTCGATGCCCGACTCTTCGATCTTCTTCTGGTTGTAGGCCTTGAGCTT
>QQSJ01000145.1 GCA_003602635.1 Candidatus Poseidoniales archaeon | reverse complement strand
TGGTCGCTGACCTTCTTGTGGTCGTCACGGGTCGTCTTCTCACCGATGCAGGACCCCATCAGGCGAGACAGGGACGGCAGCACGTTGATCGGCGGGTAGATGCCCTGCTGGTGGAGTTCACGGGAAATCACGATCTGGCCTTCCGTGATGTAGCCGGAGAGGTCAGGAATCGGGTGCGTGATGTCGTCACCGGGCATGGTGAGAATCGGGAACTGCGTGATGGACCCTTTCTTGCCCTTCACGATGCCCGCACGCTCGTAGAGCATGGCCAGGTCGGTGTACATGTAACCGGGGTAACCACGGCGGCCGGGCACTTCTTCACGCGCAGCACCGATTTGACGGAGTGCGTCGCAGTAGTTCGTCATGTCCGTGTAGATGACCAGCACGTGGTAGTCCTGCTCGAAGGCAAGGTACTCTGCAGCGGTCAGGGCAAGACGCGGGGTGATGATTCGCTCCACAGCGGGGTCGTCCGCGAGGTTGACGAACAACACCGCGTTTTCCAGCGCACCGGTGCGCTCCAAGTCGGAGCGGAAGAAATTGTATTCCTCAGCGGTGATGCCCATGGCGCAGAACACGACGATGAACTCCTCGTCGCTGTCCTTGAGCTTGGCCTGACGGGCGATCTGCAGCGCGATGTCGTTGTGCGGGAGACCCGACGCGGAGAAAATCGGCAACTTCTGTCCACGCACGAGCGTGGTGCAGCAATCGATGGCCGAGATTCCAGTCTGGATGAAGTCGTGAGGACTCTGTCGGCTGTACGGGTTGATGGCCGCACCGATGATGTCGGCCTTTTCATCCGCCACGATTTCGGGGCCACCGTCACGAGGGCGGCCAGCGCCGTCGAGAATGCGACCGACCAAATCGGTGCTGACGGGGAGCTTGAACACGTCACCAAGGAAGGTCACGCCGGCTTGGCGGTCGACCTTGGCCGTTCCTTCGAAGACCTGAACGACGACCATGTCGTCGGAGGTGTCGAGGACCTGGCCGTTCTTGATGTCCCCATTGGAGAGCCGAAGCGAAACGATTTCGCCGTAGGCAACGGGTTCGGTCTTGTTGAGGAACACAAGCGGTCCCTTGACGTCGGTGATGGTACGGTATTCCTTTCCTGCCATGATGATCCCTCCTCAGTTCTCCTCCACGGTGGCTTCGATTTCGTCCACCATGGCCTTGACCATGTCGTCAATGCGGTCGATGTAGCCTTCTTCGAAGCGGCCACGCAGAAGCGCGGAGCGCGCGGGCACGTTGACCACGTCAGAAAGCGCGGAGCCGGCACCCATGGCCGACTTGGCCGCATCTTGGAAGGTCAGCACGGCCTTGGCCATGCGGTACTGCAGGTTGATGTCGCAGTACGCGTCGATGGGGTCGAATCCGTTCTGTTGCAGGAAGTACTCACGGATCATGCGAGCGACTTCGAGCGTCAACTGCTGGTCGACCGGCAGAGCGTCGGAACCGACGAGCTGCACGATTTCTTGGAGTTCGGCCTCAATCTGGAGCAGACCGGAGATGGCCGTACGGATTTCGGGGAAGTCTTGTCCAATGTTGTCGCGGTACCACTGGTCGAGGGACGGGGGGTACAACGAGTAGGAGTTCAACCAGTTGATGGCGGGGAAGTGGCGCTGACGGGCCAGACCCGCGTCGAGGCCCCAGAACACCTTGACGATGCGGAGGGTACCTTGGCTGACCGGCTCGGAGATGTCACCGCCGGGCGGGGACACGGCACCGATGGCGGTCACGGAGCCGTCCTCACCGGAGAGGGTGTTGACACGACCGGCGCGCTCGTAGAACTCGGCGATGCGGGACGAGAGGTACGCGGGGTATCCTTCCTCACCGGGCATCTCTTCGAGACGGGAGGAAATCTCACGCATGGCTTCGGCCCAACGGGACGTCGAGTCAGCCATGAGGGCCACGTCGTAGCCCATGTCACGGAAGTACTCGGCGATGGTGATGCCGGTGTAGACGGACGCCTCACGGGCCGCCACAGGCATGTTCGAAGTGTTCGCGATCATCACGGTGCGGTTCATCAGCGGCTTGCCGGTGTTGGGGTCGATGAGGTGAGGGAACTCGTCCAACACTTCGGTCATCTCGTTTCCACGCTCACCGCAGCCGATGTAGACCACAATTTGTGCGTCGGAGTACTTGGCCAGGGACTGCTGAGTGACCGTCTTACCGGATCCGAAGGGGCCGGGAATACCGGCTGCACCGCCCTTGGCGAGCGGGAACAGGAAGTCGAGGATGCGCATCCCGGTGATCAGCGGCGTGTCGGGCGCGTACTTCGTCTGGAAGGGGCGAGGCGACCGAACAGGCCACTTCTGCATCATCTGAATCTCGGTGCCGTCTTCGAGGGTGGCGACCGTTTGGGTGACGTTGAAGTCGCCGCTCTCGATGCTCTTGATGGTGCCAGAAACGTTGGGTGGGACCATGATCTTGTGGACGATGGTCTCGGTTTCCTGCACGTGACCGATGACGTTGCCACCGGAAACCTCGTCGCCAGCGGAGGCCACTGGCTCGAAGGTCCAGGTCTTCTCCATGTCGAAGGCGTCGGCGTCGACACCACGGGTGATGAAGAAGCCCATCTGCTCCTCAAGGGTCTGCAGTGGGCGCTGGATACCGTCGTAAATTTGAGTGAGCAAACCTGGCCCAAGAGCGACGGAAAGGGTCTCCTGCGTGTTCAGCACAGGTTCACCTGGGCGAATGCCTGAGGTGTCTTCGTACACTTGGATGACCGATTGGTCGCCGTGAATCTCGATCACTTCGCCCATCAGGCCTTCATCACCGACACGTACGACGTCGTACATGGCGGCATTCATGCCCTTGGCCGTGACCACAGGTCCGGAAATGCGGTAGATTTGTCCTTCGTTGCTCATTCATCTTCCTCCAATGTGTAGTGGAACGTCATGCCCATAGGTCGACTCCGATGGCCTTGCGGATGGTGTCCCGCAAGGTGTTGTCCTCTTCCGTGCCGATGCCCAGCACGGTCGGGGTCACAGAAGCGGAGAGTTGCTCTCGCAAACGCTCCGGAAGGCGGCTGAGGCTCGTGGAGTCGACCACTACGATGCCCACCTCCTTGCTGTTGAGTAGGGTGCGGAGGACGGAGGCCATTGCCTCGTCGTCCACGGGGTTGTGCAGGTGAGAAATACCTGCGAGCTGGAAGCCGAGGGTGAATTCAGGCGTACCGACAACGGCAATTTCCATGCATCACACCTCCATTCAAATGACGTGGGCCTCCACCACGTCAGCGGGCAATCCCGCCATGAGGCCACGCGTGATGATCCGCAGGTCCTTGACCTCCTTGACCTTCATCGCGATGTAGTGAACCACAGGGAGCGCGGAGACCGGATGCAGGTAGCTCATCCGGTTCAGGTGCGCGTTCTCGCGGCCTGCGAGCCACGTGATGACAGGGTCGAGTGACATCGCAGCGTCGGACGCTTCGATGGCGGCCTCAAAGGCAGCCATGTCAAAGCGGCTGGCTGGCCGAAGCACCTCAAGCAAGGACGCTCGACCGCCGCTGGACACCACAGAAAACACCCGCTTCGGAATCAATCGGCCGCCTGGAATGAGCGCCTCAGTGACGTCCTTTCCTTCAAGGCCCATCGCCGCGGCCTCGAGGAGGTTCACGATGTTGCGATGGTCAATCTCCGACGAGAGCAAGCCCCGAAGCATTCTGACGTCGGCTTGGTTCCCGCTGAGGGACGAAAGTGCGTCGGCGAAGTAATGCCGATCCAAAGCGTCCTCGTAGGCGGCCAACGGAGCGTCTTCGGGGAGGGCGTTGAGCGCCGACCCGAAGGGCTTCCTGCGCATCAGCACGACCGCCGACCGAAGGTCGTCAGCGCGCTCGATGATTTGCAGCCAAGGGGTGTTGATGTCGTTGATGTCCGGCAGGATGTCGTGCGACACACGTTCCAAATCCACGTCGTTCACGACCGCGCGAAGCACGGCCTTGGCGTTGTGGTACTCGAATCGGTTGGTATAGACCGACACAATGCGGGCCACCTTTCCAGAACAGAGGTTGACGATGTTGTCCAACTCGTGTTCAAGGTTGTCCGTCAGCGCAGCCTCGATGAGGTCTCCACCGTCGTACGTGGCGGCATAGCGGTCAATTTCCGAGCGGTAGCCGAGGTCGGCCACGGCCACGGTCAGTTGATCCGGGGCGTGGTTGATCAGCTGTCGGAGCCGCGCCCTATCGGCCAACGCCTTTCGACGTGACTTCGCCCGTGAGGCGATGTAGGGTGTGGATCCGAAGCGCATGTGTTCACCTCAGTCAAACAGAGCGGCGGTCACCGCAGGCAGGCTGTTGGCCCACGCACGGTCGAGCAGCGCGTCAAAGCGGAAATCGTACGAGACCGAGCCATCCTCGGCATCGAGGATGAAGCCTCCAAGCCCGTCCGCGTCATCGCCAACCTTCTTTCCGCTCGCGAGGTCAGACACGGCCTTGCGGTCGACGCTGACGGGGCGAACGGAGTAGCCCTTGCCGCCGATGTCGTCGGCACGGGCCATGAGGGACTTGAGCAGCGCAGCCCGGCCTTTCCACTTCGGGTCGGCCAGGGTGCTCTTCGCCTGAGCGAGCGTGGCGTCGAGCGCCGCTCGTCGAGCGATCAGCAAGTCCCGTTGGTTGGCTTGGCGCGCACTGGCCACGATCTCTCGGCCGATTTGATCGGCGTCACGAGCGGCACGGGCGGCGGCCTCGGAGCGGATGGAATCCGCCTTGGCTTCCGCTTCGGACCGCATACCGTCGGCCTCAGATTGGGCCGAAGCAGCGAGCTCGTCGGCTTCCGCCTGAGCGGCAGCCGTGATGTCCTTTGCAAGCGATTCAAGCGACATGATGTCTCCTCCAACGTTCAGCGCGGGCGCTGCACGTCCTGGCTCACGCCAGGAAGAGCGGCAAAGCGCCGAGAATCACGATGGACTCGGGAAGCGCGGT
>QQSJ01000144.1:896-2651 GCA_003602635.1 Candidatus Poseidoniales archaeon | reverse complement strand
CGCTGGTGGCCAGGAACCACGTCACGACGAGGATGCCCACGCCGTACACGGCCCGAAAGGCCGAGAAGAGCAGCATGCCCCGCACAACAGGATTGGCCCAAAAACGACGCAGTCCGCTCGCATCGTCCATGCCCTTGCGTGGACCTGTGGCCCTTGAACGCTGCCACTCCTGCGTCAGCCTTCGACAAGGGGGCGGGTGTCGTCTTCAACCGCCCGTGGACGCATGCGCCCCCACAGATCGCCGTGGCGGCGGTGTCGGCTGGGTCGCTTCAACACGAGGAAGACCGTTTTCCTTGATTGGCCCATGATTGAATATCGTCCTGTTCCCTCTTCAAAGAATCGCTTAATGCCCCGGTGCTTCGAAGTGTGTGCAAGCCGTGAACAGGCTTGAGAAGGAGAGACGTTACGGCACAGCATGGTCTCGAGTCGCGTGGCGCACGCCCTCGTCCTCGTGTTGCTCATGTGCAGCGCACCCCTGTCGGGTTGCTTCGCGCCTTCCGATGGTGAAAATCTCCCGTCCTCAGACGACCTCGAGATCCGCCCGTCCACGTGGATCGGCGGTGAATTCCAGACCGTCGCCTTCACCGCGGACGAAGACCTCAGCCTCTACGTCCCCTACCTGCTTCGTGACCCGGCCACCAACTTCGTGCAAAACTCGACCATCGTTGACCTGAACGAAGGGGAAACCGTCGAGCTCACCCTGCTCGCTCCGCCGCGCACCACCACCGCCGTGGTCCAGATTGGCCTGCCCGGGCGCGACGCCTTCCCTGTCCGGGACGTCAACGAGTCGTGGGCCACCTGGGTGACCCGTGGCGGCATGGGTGCGGCTGAGCGCGGCCCTGCCGCCTCCATTCTCGCTGGCGAGAACACCACCTGGCCGTCCGTCCGCGCCGGCAATGTGACCGGTGGCCCGTCCACGGCCGTCGTCGCTTCCATCGAGCGCTTGGCCGCGCCGGCCTACGACGAAAGCGAGGGCGCCCGCCACTCCACGGGCTTCGTCAACGGGCGCGACACCTACGACACGCTCGCCTTCCTCTCAAACGAGGACCTCGACCCGACCGACCTGGCCGACGGGGCGGAAGGTTTCCTCAACCGCTGGGCCGGTCAAGGCAACGCCGCCTACGAAGACGCTGCGCAGCACCTGATCCAGGAGATGGAATCCTTCGGCCTTGAGGTCAACGTGCAGCGCTACGAATACACCGACTGGCAAGGCAACCAGAACCCTGAGGGCTACAACATCTGCGGCTTCCGCTTCGGTTCCGTTTTCCCCAACGAGTGGATGGTCTTCGGCGCACACTTCGACGTGGCACCGCCGATCAACGCCCTCGCACTCGATCCTCACGTCACCGGTGTGCGCACCTACGGCACCCGCGTGGGCGCCTACGACAACACCGCTGGAACCTCGATGGTCCTCGAAGTGGCCGAAGCGATGGCCAACGCGGCGACGCGCCGGACGATGGTGTTCTGCCTCTGGTCCGGCGAAGAAGGCGGCAAGCGCGGCAGTGATTATTGGACGGACTTCTACGTCTCGCAGGAGAACCCTGACGTGACGGTCACAAATTACGTCAACCTCGACATGGCTGGCGTCAACTGGCCCGGTGGCGGCGGTGCGCCGCACGGTGATCCTGAACCGCAAATCGATGAGGACGGCTACCCGAAGGACGAGGAAGTCTGGCCAATGCGCGTCTACATCGGGCCCAGCCTCGACCATGACCTGTTCAACCAGCCGGGCATGGTCGGTCTCGCCCAGTGGAT
>QQSJ01000144.1:0-531 GCA_003602635.1 Candidatus Poseidoniales archaeon | reverse complement strand
TGGACGAAGAACCGGTGCTCAACGCCTACCTGTGAGCGAATGGGCCGCTGATGCGGCCGGCCAAAGCTGCTGTTCAGAGTGTGTTCGTGGGAACGCCACCGTACTGGTTGTCCATGGGCTGGCCATCCGAGACCATCCAGACAATCAGCAAGATGAATCCAACGATGGGAATGAATCCGAGCAACAGCATCCAGCCGCTGCGGCCGGTGTCGTGAAGGCGGCGAACGGCGGCACCGATCACAGGAAGGAGGCTCCCGAGAACAACGACGGTGCCAATGATGCTCATGCCCAGCACGCCGTCGATGATCCCGGCCACAAAGGCCAGCAGGCAGTAGCCGAGTTGAAGCCACCAGTATTCCGAGCGTGAAGCACGGCCTTCAAACGAGACGTACTTCAGTTGGTAACAGGTCTTCATGGCGTCCATGAAGGACATCATGGCGGCCGGTCGGCCCATCATTCCGCCCATCTGTTGAGGCATGACGGTCATCTGCTGAGGCATGGCGGCCATGTTCTGTGCTGCTGGAGGTGCTG
>QQSJ01000143.1 GCA_003602635.1 Candidatus Poseidoniales archaeon | reverse complement strand
ACCTTCGTGACCGTGATGATGCTCTCTTGGGTCAGTCAACTGCTTTTCCGGGTCGTCGAAATCACCCGCGAAACCGTGCCCTAATGCGGCACCGTTGCCTTCAAATGGAGGACGTCAGTGCCTCGCAGCAGAGTCCCTTAGTGTAGCGGTCCATCATGAAGGATTCTGGTTCCTTCGACCTCGGTTCGAATCCGAGAGGGACTACCACCGCACCTCAAGGCAAGGTGAAACTTGTCACCATCAGCATGGCATCGCCGAACTCCAACGAACCGGTGAATTCTGCCACTTCGCCGAGGGCCGTGGTTCGCAGGGTAAAGGTCGTGTGACGCTTCGTGCCGCGGCGTCGGTGGTGTCGGTAGAAGTGAACGCCGACGCGGTAGGTGCCGCTTGGCGGGTCCTTCTTCCACACGACGTTCTCCACAGGGGTGCTCGAGGTGGGGCGGGCGTTCATGTCCACGTCCAACTCGCCTCCGCAACCGCTCCGTCGTTGGTTGAAGTAAATCCGCTCACCGCTTGGTGCAAAGACGTGCAGGTCGAGGTCGTTCCTGTCCTCCCATGCCAAACTGATCTGCACGTCGCCGGTGGCGCCGCCTTCACGTTCCACACGGTCAGAGATGGTCGAATCCTGGAGGTCGACCGACTCCACCCGGACGCCAAGGCCGACCTGTTCACCCAGCACCGCGCCTCGTGCGTGCCGATCAAGCCCCTCTTCGACCTCTTCGATGTGCTGCCCACGCTCTTTGAGCGCGATGCTGACAAGCATGTCCAGATCGGGAGCCTCAGGCACATCCGGGTCGTCTTCCATGTTGAATTCAGGCGGGTTGAGATTCAACTCAAGGGCCTCGAGCCTTCGCGCAGCCTCCCGGTTCAAACGTTCTTCTTGCTGGGCAGGGGTGAGATCATCGAACAGCGGTCCCAAGCGGACCAGCCCCAGCATTGTCGGTGGGAGCGAATCGTCGTAATCCCACGGCGGAGCGACGCCACCGAACCCGTATTTGCTGGCCTTCATGGCGTCGAGCATGTGGTCTGCACGGCGTTCGCGCCAACGTTTGAGCAGGAACCATCCTGCGCCAAGACCACCTGCCAAGCCGGCCCAAGCCCACGGCTGCATGACGTGAACTTGTTCCGGCTCCTTTAGAGGAGTTCCGCTTCAGGTCAGCCGTCGCGGAAGGCGGCGATGACCCCTTCCAACGCTTCAGGCGAGGGGCGGAGGTCGGACGCTTCCAGGTCGATGAGGGCGCTTTCGGGGAGGTTGAGGGCCTCGTGCATCGTCGGTTGGTCGCCGTCAAAGTACAGCAAACCGGTGACGTGGTGGTGTTCGGAATCGGCCTTGTGCAGCGCCGCAAGGGCGGCCACGGCGTCCGAGGGGTCGTGTTCCGCATCGATGGTTTCCAAACGAATGGTGGACCCGTCGTGAAGGGTGATGTCCACAAAGTGGCCTTCGGGCACTTCGACTTCTTCGATCGGCATGCGCTGAGGGATGTAGTCCGGCATGTGAAGGGTGACTTCGTTCTCCTTCACGTATCCGTAGGAACGGTAGGACTCGTCGTTGTTGTTGAAGGTCACACAAGGCGAGATGACGTCGATGAGGGCGAAGCCCTTGTGCGCCATGGCAGCCTTGAGCAGGGCTGTGAGTTGCTTCTTCGAACCCGAGAAGGAACGGGCCACGAAGGTGCAGCCAAGGTTCACGGCGAGGGCACAGAGATCGATGGGCTGCTGCTCATTGGGGCGTCCCTTCTTCTTCTTGGAACCCACTTCGGCCGTGGCGGAATATTGCCCCTTGGTCAAGCCGTACACGCCGTTGTTCTCGACGATGTAGACCATGTCCAGGTTGCGGCGGATGGCGTGGATGAGTTGGCCGATGCCGATCGAGGCGCTGTCGCCGTCTCCGGACACGCCGAGGTAGGTCAGCTCACCGTTGACGGCGGCTGCTCCGGTGGTCACCGAGGGCATGCGACCGTGCACGGTGTTGAAGCCGTGGGACTGGCCGAGGTAGTAGGCGGGCGTCTTCGAAGAACATCCGATGCCGGACATCTTCGCGATGCGGTGTGGTTCGATGCCGTTTTCCCACGCGGCCTTGATGATGACCGAGGAGATCTGGTCGTGGCCACATCCGGGGCACAGCGAGGAAGGACCGCCCTTGTAGGCGTCGACGGGCTGGTCGATGATGTTGAGCTTCACGGGTCGGGCCTTTCGTGCCGGGGCATCGCTCATGCTTCCACCTCCTCGATGGTCTTCATGATTTGATCCGCGTAAATCGACGCACGCGGGGGCATGCCGTCGGAGTACGCGACGGAGTGAACGCGGTCCACGAGGTGGTTGGGCAACTCGCGGCGCATGATGCCCCAGAGTTGTCCGTCCCGGTTGATTTCCAGCACGATGACGGTCTTGTGACGCGCGCAGAAGGCCTCAACTTCGCTGTGGAGCGGGAGGCTGCGAACGCGGCACTGGCTAACCTTTCGGCCTTGGGCTTCGATGATGTCGTCGATTTCTTGGATGGTGTTTTCCATGCTGCCGAAGTAGACGATGCCGACGTCGCATTCCTCTTCTTCCCGGAGAATAGGAGCGGGGAGATGGTCGCGGGCTCCGTCGATCTTGCGTCGCAGGCGGTCCATCAGATCGAGGTAGATGTGAGCCTTCTCGGAGTAGACGCCGTAGGGGTCGTGACCGGTTCCACGGTACAGGATGGGGGCCATGCCGCTGCCGGGCAGGGTGCG
>QQSJ01000142.1 GCA_003602635.1 Candidatus Poseidoniales archaeon | reverse complement strand
TGGTGGAGCGTGGGACTGTTAATCCCAAGGTCGTGGGTTCGAACCCCACAATCGGCGCTTATCTTCACGACGACATGACGTCGTCGATGCTCACGGTTTCCAGAAGCCTGCTGGCGGGAGCATGGGCCTGAACGTGACCCTCGATGAGGAAGGCATCGCTGACATCCGGAAGCGGGCCGTCTTCGTTGTGGTCGACGTGGAACAAGGCGTCACCGGCCTCGACCCGATCGCCCACGTGGGCCGCGAGTTCAATGCCTGCTCCGTGGTCCAGAACGTCAGCAGGGTGCGTTCTTCCTGCGCCGATGTTGACGAGGAAACGGCCGAGGGCAAGCGCGTCGATGTCGCTGACCCATCCCGCCGAAGTCGCCGTGACGGTGGTCCGTGTGCTTCCTCGGGGGAGCACCGACCATGGGTCCTCACGCAGCGACGAGACCGTGCCTTCGTCCACGCCTTGACGCATGCACATCGTTGCAAACGCCTCCATGGCGGAGCCATCGGCGATGACAGCGTCCACGTCTGCCCCCAAGGCAGCCCCTTGCAAACGGACGAGTTCCATGGTGTCAGCCGGTCCCTCGCCGCGCAGACACGCCACGGTTTCGGCGACCTCATGCGCGTTGCCAAGCCAGCGCCCGATGGGATGGTCCATGGACGTGATTTGAGCGGTGACGTGCATGCCCAACGCGCTGCCGACCTGCACCATTGAATGCGCCAGGGCGCGAGCCTCGTCGAGGGTCTGCATGAAGGCCGCACGGCCGCACTTCACGTCGAGGACCAAGCGGTCCAAGCCTTCTGCGAATTTCTTCGAGACGATCGAGGCGGTGATCAATCCGATGTGCGGGACCGTCGCGGTCACGTCACGTGCGGCGTAGAGGATGCGGTCCGCAGGAGCAATGCCCTCGGTCTGGCGGCTGATGAAACAGGGGTTGGTGCGCATCTGGTCGAGGGTCAGCCCTGTGTTGAATCCAGGGATGGCCTCGAGTTTGTCGATGGTGCCCCCGGTGTGCGCCAACCCTCGTCCGGCCAGCATGGGAACCACCAGGCCGGACGCTGCAAGGCATGGCGCGAGGATGAGGCTCATCTTGTCGCCCACCCCGCCGGTGGAGTGTTTGTCCACGCGTCCCGGTGAGGCCTCGAAGGTGGCACCCGACGTGGCCATGTGTTTGGTCAGAAGCGCCGTCTCAGCAGGTGAGAGCCCTTGGAGTTGGCACGCCATGAGCCACGCACCGACTTGCTCTGGGGCCACGTCACCGGAGAGCAGCCCTTCGATGAAACGCTGGATCATCGCTTCGTCGAACGCGTGTCCGTCGCGCTTCCATGCGATGAGGTCAGGCACGCTGTACGACGTCACCATGCCACCTCAGGAGGCCAGCCCGATTTCCACGAGCCGCTGGTGCAGGTAGTCGTCCGCCAGAATGGAGGGGTAGCGTGCTTCTCCGCCGGTCATCTCGACGAATTTGGCACGTGGCGTGAGGTCCACGTCCCCTCGGGGGTGGACGAACATGGGCATGGAGTAGCGTTCCGTGGCTGCGTCGGGAGGGTTGACCACACGATGGGTGGTGGATTTGAACAGCCCATTCGTGAGGTTCTGCAGCATGTCGCCGCTGTCCACAATGATGTGGTCGTGGTTGCCTTCCACTTCGATCCATGAGCCGTCGTGGTCCATGACCTGCAGGCCGTCAGCGGTAGCACCTACGAGCAGGGTCAGGAGGTTGATGTCCTCGTGCTGGGCGCTTCGAACGGCGCCTGGCGGCGTGTCTGGGGCCAATTCAGGATAGTGAATCACGCGGAGAATGGTGTTGCCGTCTTGGGCCATGTCGGGCAGCCAACCGCTGGCTTCGCCAAGGTACAGCGAAGCGGCGCTCAGCAAATCGACCGACATGCGTTCCATCGCTTGGTAGAGTCCGTCGATGTGTCCTTCAAACTCCGGCACGTCCGCGCTGGGCCAGAAGTTCCGAGGGAAAGCGTCCTGCGATGGATGTCCGTCCGCCAAGGTGCGGCCGGTTTGCCAGAATTCCTTCAGGTCCGGTTCGGGGTTGTCCTTGGCGTGTTCAACTCCGTACGGCGTGTAGCCCCGCTGGCGGAACATGTCGGCGCGTTCGTAGCTCCGTTTCGTGGCGTCGTCCAAATGGAAGAATCGACCGATGGTGGTGTAGGCTTGGTCGATGGCTTCCGCAGCGATGCCGTGACCGGTCAGAGCGAAGAAGCCGATGTCCTTCAGCGCGTCGCCCATGGTGGTGACAAAGCGTTCACGAGCCTCGCCCCCCGCATGCCATTCCCGCAGGTCGCAGACGGCCAAGGTCCTGGTCATGAGCGTCACCAAGCCTGTGTTGTTCAATCGCGGAGTTTGGAGATGAGTCGAATGACTTCGACGTAAATCCACACGACGCTCATCACAAGGCCGAAGGCGGCCCACCATTCCATGTGCTTCGGATAGCCGTTGGCGGCTCCGGTTTCAATGAAGTAGAAGTCGCTGAGCAGGGTGAACGAGGCGATCGTCACGATGACGACGCTGAAGCCAATGCCGATGAGGCCGCTTCCGTGGATGAAGGGGATCGACACGCCGCCGATGAAGTAAAGCAGCATCTGGCCAACGTACACGAACATCACGGTGCCCACGAGCGCGGCCATCACCATGTTGAAACGAGGGCCAACGCGGATGGTCCGAGACGTGTAGAGGAAGGTCATCATGCCCGTAATGCCCGCCGTCACGAGACCCGCCTGGAGTGCGATGCCGGGATAGAAGGCTTCCATGACGTAGGTCAGTCCAGACAGGAAGAGGATCTCAAGACCGACATAGGCGGTCATGGCGAAAACCGGTGTCCCCTTTGGTCGAACGAAGACCAAACCGATGACGAGGATGAAGGCGCCAATGCCGCCAACCATGGTGGTGACGCTCGCCAAAGCAAGGCCTGCGCCAGCGGTGCTCGCGTCCAGCGCCGCGTAAGCGCCGAACATCAGGAGCATGCCCAGCAAGAGGGCACCAAACAGGATGGAGGCCTTTCGCAAGGCCCCTTCAATGGTCATCACGCCTTCAGCCGGCGTCGAATGCGCGATGGTCGTGAAGCGTCGGTCGTTGAGCACCGGGTTCCCGGACATGGTCCAAGGAGTGAGGCGGTCGGTTTCAAACCTCACGCTTGCTTTTCGTAGTACTCGACCAATCCTTCGAGGGTCCACCCCTCGCTCAAACGCTCTTCGATGACCGCATCGTCCCATCCGGTCAGGCGGGCTCTGAGGTCCTCGTCGCTTGGGCGGCCGTCAAGCACGACCAGCGGCTTGGCAGCCGCCACTTCCACCGGCATGGAGGTGTCCAGGTTGGGCTCATCGTCGTTCTTTCGAAGGCCCATTGCCCCGGTGATGACCACAAGGAGACCGACGATGCCGATGACGGGCAAGAACCAACCAAACCCGTCCTCTTCTTGCTCGCCGTCGCTCAACAGCAAACGACGTTGGTCGGCCGAACATCCGTCGGCGTCCACGGGATCACCTTGCGGCGTGGCCGGACAACGGTCTTCGCCGAAGGGCACACCGTCGAGGTCGACGTCGTCATCGGGCGACGTGACGTTTTGTTCGTCGTCCGTCGTGGTGCCGTCATCGTCGTCGTCCACGACCGCTCCTGTGCTTGTGCAGCCCTCGGCCAGATGGTCCTCGGCACCGTCGCCATCGGCGTCGGCCATGGTGATGCGGTCCGCAGCGCTTGGGCCGCTTGGATCTGCCTCAGCGCGGAGCACTTCGAGGTCGTCGAGGATGCAATCTCCGTCGGTGTCGTTGCTGTTGGGGTTGCTTCCAAGGTTGAATTCCTCGAGGTGGGTCAGGCCGTCGTTGTCCGAATCAAGGTCGGCTTCGATGACGGTGCCACCCGCGGTGCGTCGGGCCCGGTTGAGGCCGTGCTCGAGCTCCCATGCGTCCAGCAATCCATCGTTGTCGGAGTCCGTGCTGTCGTCCACACGGTTCCAGTCCTCGGTCCATGATGCGTGGAACACGCTCGCCAATGGAGCGTGGTGAACCAGCAGGCCCACCTCACGGTTGCGCAGCATCGAGGAATCGCCCCAGTTGATGGACGAGACCAGCACCGACGTGCCGTCGATGATGGCGCCCTTGTTGTGCAACTTCGTCACGTTGTCGCCAGGGGACATGATGACGGCCGCGACGTCGTGGCCCTGTGTGGCGTTCCACTCCTCGTTGAGCAAGTCAACGACGCTTTGCATGTCGTCGTCCAAGTATGCCCCGTTGAGGGCCACGCGAAGACGGACGCCACGTTCGGCTGCATCATGCAGAGCGGCCAAAAGTGGGTTCTCACCCCATCCCCAAGTCCAATCCATCTCGAGGTACTGGAGGGAAAGCAGCGCCTCAGTCTGGGCGTTGTCAAGCATGCCCACGAGGCCAAGAATGCAATCGTCAGGGCAAGTCAGGACCTCGCCGTTGGCCGTTCCAGCGACGGCTTCGACTTCGGTTCCACTCAACGATTGAGCAGCATCGAGGGTCCAACCGTTGGGTGCGCCGGCGGTGGCAGGGCGGACGTAGACGCTGGCCACATCGCGGTCCATCGCCAGCAGCTCATCCAAGGTGTCGGCCAAATCTGGGCTGTGCACCAAGAGGCCCCAGTCGCGGTTCCCCGCGTCGCCGGGCTTCGGGGTGCTGGAGGACTTCCAGTTTCCAGAGCCGATCCAGACCTCGTTTCCGTCACGAACGGCCAACTTGGCGTGCATGAACGCGTAGGGGTCGTCCTCCTCGGCACCAAGCAGGAAGACGTCTGCCCCTGCATCGGTCAGGGAAGACGCGACGCCGTCGATGGCCCGCATGTCGGAGGAACTCCACCACGAATCACCGGCGTCCATGATCACACGGACCGAAACGCCACGTTGGGCGGCGCGAATCAGCGCATGAACGAGGTTTGGCTCGTGGATCTGGTACACATGCACATCGAGCGAGGTGTTCGCGCCGTCGATCCATCGAACGATGTCGAGCAATCCCGCGTCTGGAGCGATGAGGGGTCGCATGTTGGTCAGGTCGGTGATCGTCCCGTTCACGCAGGGCGTGGCCGCACCAAGCCGGGTCCACCGCAGCTTCCAATCATCGGCGGTGTCGGTGTCGCTGCTCTGGCCGCAGCCGTCGCCTCGAAGGTAGACCAAGTGATCCAAGCCGGTGAGGGGCGGCACGACGGAGACACCGCTCCATCCTTGCACGTCAACGGGGCCATCGCCCCAGACCACGACGTCAGCGATGGCGCCGGTCGGGGTGAGCAAGCGTACCGCGCCACCGCCGTCGTTCAGGAAGACCGCAGCGCTGAGGTGATCGGTCATGTTGACCACGTCACCGTCCCACAGGTCGGTAAGACCGGTGGCGTCGGCGCTGAGGGTCACGGAGGACCCCGGTTCAATCCGCAGGTTGGTGATGGTGGCTTGGAACGCGTTCGTGGCCGACGTAACCCGTTCAAGGATCCAGCCGTCAAGCACGGCAGGCTTGTCGCCGGCGTTTCGAATCTCGACGAACTCCACGTTGGTGTCGTCGAGGCTCCCGGCCGGCATGAGCGCGGTGAAACTGAGGTCCTCAGGTCCTGCCATGGCGGTGTCTTCGGGCTCGGGCTGACCCGGGGTCGCCCACGCGCTGAGGGTGGGGGTGAGCAAATCGATGAAACTGCGGCACGAGGTAACGGCCGCACCACTGAGGTCGGCGGTGGAGGTGGTTGAAGCATCAGGATCGTGAAGCACGACCGTACCGAGCACGTCGTCTTGGTTCTCAACGAGGATGAGTCCACGCTCCCCGGGGGCAAGCACCAGTCCGGTGGCGTTCGGCGTCCACCACGTGTCGGCGCGAACAAACCAGGAGCGTCCTTCGGCGTCCACGAGACGCCATCGGCTGGCGTTGACGTCGCTGCTGCCGACGTTCATGACCTCGATCCACGTTCCCGCTGGGGTACCGTCTGCACAGTCGGGCATGATTTCCATCATGCGAAGGACGTGCCCGTCGGTCCATGCCGGCCACACAGGATTGAGTTCTCCGGGGGTCGGCCATGCGCTGAGGTCCCATCCGGGTCCAACGCCGCGGTTGAGGCCGTCAGGACCTGCTCCGGCGTGGCTGCTGTTCGCCAAGATGAGGGATTCTCCTTCAGGGACGGTGAGCCATCCGACCTCTTCGACGGCGCGTCCGTCCGGCGTGACCAGCGCGACCAAGTCCTCGCTGGAGCCGTCGAGCAGCAAATCAGACCCAAGCGCCACCAGGGCGACTTCACCGGGTCCGAGCGACGTGCTGCTGGCCAAAGGCAAGTGGGCCGTTCCAATGGTCATGTTCCGTCCCGGAGCCACCAAGCCCCAGCCGGCCAAGTCCACGGTTTGCGTGTCGTGGTTGATGATCTCAATCCACGCACCGTTGGGCCATGCAGCGTCGTTGTCGCCCACAGGGTCGGGCATGAGTTCCGAGAAACGCAGGACGGCGGCGTCCTCTGGTGCGCTGCCGTTGGTGCCCGGCGTCGGTGTGGCCGTCGGCACCCACGGAGAGGTCGGGTCGCTGTCCCGAACGAGGCTGACGTCCATGGTTGGCGCCGAAACCCAATGCGCGGTGTCCACAAGGGCACCGCTGCCGTCGATGAGGCGAATCACGTCGGTGAAGTTCCACAACCGGTGTTCACCGGTCATGTGCAGCAGCGCACGCGCGTCCGCACCAAGCACGGTTCCTGAGCCGTCGTGCACGAGGTTGGCCGCGCTCACCGTGGTGACGTTGTCCAAGCCGCCCCGGACGGTCCATCCGGCCACGTCCACGGCCATGGGCCCGGCGTTGTGCAACTCGATCCATTCCGTCTCGCCAACCGCACCGCCTTCGACGGCGGCGACGGGCAGGATTTCGTCGAAACGAACGTCCGAAGCCAGTCGGGTGAGGTTTGGAATGAGGGCAGGTTCGGCTTCGAACGGCGTGGGGTAGGCCGCAACGCCCCAAGAGGTGTTGAGGATTTGCTGGAGGCCGAACCCAGGGTCGGCGCTGGTCCAACCGAGGCGTTGTGCGCGGGTCTCGTTGGGCCACAACAGGTCGAGTTGCTCAACGCCGTTGTTGAGCATCGAGGTGCCGTTGAGGGCCACGATGGCACGGGTCCCGGCCTGGAGCGTGGTGGTGGTCGTGCCGTCGACGAGGTAGGTGCTGTCACCGTCGAGCTTGAGTTGGTTGAGGGCCGCATCGACCACGACCCAATCGGTCAGGTCCACGTCGGAGGATCCAGGGTTGTAGATCTCGACCCATTCGCCGCCGGGCCACGTCGCGTTGTCCGCGCTTGGCCACGGGTTGGGCATCACTTCGGTGATGTGGAAGGGGCCCGGGACAATGTCCAGGGTGGGCGTTTCGTTGTTGGCTTGGCCTGGCGTGGGCGTGTCCGTTGCGACGAGGTCGTTGGTCGGGGTCGTGGCGTCACGCTCGTAACTGTCCCCCGAGGTTGAGCCGGACCAGGTCACCAGGTGTTGAGAGAAGCCCTGCGTGTTGCGCAGGTCGAGGCTTCGGGCGCCCGAGTTGGCGAGATAGAAATCCGAGGCCCCGTTGCGGGCCACGACGAGGTAGTCGCCCGGTGCCATCGTGTAGGAGGCGCTGTCGGCCGCGTCGTAATCCACGATGGAAGATGCGTCAAAGTCAAGCGACTTTCCGCCTTCGTTGACCACGCTCCAGCCACGCACGTCAACGGAGGTGGACCCTTCGTTCAACAGCTCGACCCATTCGCCTCCGGGATAGGTGGCGTTGTCGTAGCCCGCAGGGTTTGGGATGAGTTCGTTGATGCAGATTGGACCTGCACAGACGTTCGAGCGGGCACCCGTTGCTGAGGCCGTTGAAAGGGCCAAGCCACTGGTGCTCAGGAGGAGCAGGAGGACGAGTCCGGTCGCGAGCGAACGCTGGGCCATGCTCAGGAGGAATGCGCTTGGACCATATCCCTTCCTCTGATTCAGATGAAACCGAAGGAATCGAACCGTTGGGCAAAGGTGTAGATCATGATCGGCACCAGGATGATGCCCATCGCGTGACTGCGACGAATGCCAATCCGTGGCGGCAAGAGTCCAATGAAGGTCCCGACGATCAGCACGCCAATGCCGATCCAACCCGTCGAGAACCACACCAAGGCCGTGACGAACACGATGACGCCGAGGACCATGTGGCCGAGCGGAATCGTGGCGTGCAGCCGCAAGACGGCCTTACCGACGTGGCGCATCATGGGCACGGCCACCAATCCGGCCGCGACGGTGATGGTCAACAGGCGGATGAAATCGGAGGTGGGTTCAACGGAACTCCACGTTTCGACGGGATACATCATCTTCAGCGCCAAGGTGGCGCCCGACCGCGAACGGCCGATGATGTAGAGGAATCCGAGCACCATCACGGTGACCGCGGTGTTGACCGCAGAGAGGATGGCGATGATCTCCAGGTCTTGGCGGGTTTGCGGCCCTTCGCCGTCTCCTTCGGCTTCTTCGAGGGCGATGGCGAGCAACTCGTCGTCGCTCATGTCGATGAGTTTCCTGGTTTCCCAGTCCATTCCGGGCCCGGTCCCGCCCTTCAACCGTGCCGACACGTTCCGACCGCCCATCACCAGAACGGTGGCTTGGCTTGCGGTCATGCCGGGCAGCACACCCATGCAGGCACCGGCCACGCTCGACCAGAAGCAGGGGGAAATCAGCGGCTTGGCATCGGGCAAGGTCCAATCCTCACGTTGCGGCGGAAGGTGCGAGGTGGTCGTGTAGATGTCGAGCAGGTTGGCGATGCCGAACAAGCCGGCCAAACTTGGCAGGAGCAAGGAAGCGTCGGGCATGCCCACCGGCGAGGTGGCCGGCAGTTCGAACACGGCCCAGCCGTACATCCCTGCAAGCAAGAAGAAGGCCGTGGCCGTGATGAACCCTGCAATCCTGCTGCTTTCGCCAAGGTAGCCGCGGGTCATCCGCTGAATGGGGTCAGGCCAATCCAGCCGTGTGGTTTCCGTCGCCAACAGCAGCAAGGAGATCGTCAAGAGCACGAAGGGCAGGACGGAACGGAGGGCATCGTACAAGCCGAGCTCCGGGCCAAAGGCGAACCGAGCCACAATGATCAGCGGCAACGAGAGCAACATGCCGAGTTGCGAGCCTCGCGCCGACCATGCAACGCCTCGGGTGGCGTGCCCGGTCAAGAGCATCCTGTGGCCGGGCAACAGGGAGAGAGCAGTGTCCCCGTCAGGTGCGCCAATCAACGCCGACGGGATGTAGTTCAGGAAGGTGTGTACGGTGCCGGTGGACACGATGATCGCGGCCACAGCGTACAGCGGAATCCCGAGTTCCAGCAGCGCCGGCGAGAGGGCCAAGAGGATGAGGGCGACGTTGTTGACGTGGAA
>QQSJ01000141.1 GCA_003602635.1 Candidatus Poseidoniales archaeon | reverse complement strand
TCGTGGAACTGGTGAAGGCCGTCGACAGCGTGGACGTCACCATCGACGTGTCCTGGGAAAAGGACGGCGTCTGGGTTGGTGTGGCGCGAGCCTCCGAGGCGAGCAAATGCACGCTCCGCGACGGCTACTACGAATGCC
Organism: Candidatus Poseidoniales archaeon; assembly: GCA_003602635.1. Lineage (GTDB taxonomy): Archaea > Thermoplasmatota > Poseidoniia > Poseidoniales > Poseidoniaceae > MGIIa-L3. The sequence goes on along the minus strand of QQSJ01000141.1, from coordinate 15,434 downwards.
CGCAGAACGGCGTGGACCTTCTTGCGGGTGGATCGTCCGCAGACGGGGGTTTCAGTTGGACGGCCAGCAGCGGCGACGTACGTTTCGTGGTCGGTGGGGACGACAGCCAACAACTCCAGCAATTCGACGTGACGTGGGAATACGATGCCACCCTTCCCGGATCCGGCAACTTCTGGTTCCTCGCCCTTGGCATCGTGGGGCTGGCCTACGCCGCGCTCGGCCCCCGTCGTGTGATCAATGTGACAAAGGAAGCCGTCGAAACATTGGTGCTTACGTTCACTTGACGGACGACGGCTTCAAAGAAGGCCTCGACTGTTGAACCAATGGTTGAGAAGATGGACGACGCGGCGACGACCCTTCGCTTGCTTCAAAACGATGTACGTCGAGGCATCCTCGAGCGCTTGGTCCGAGAACCGCATTACCCAATGCAGCTCGCAGACCTCCTCGAAGTCAGCCAACCGGCCATCAACAAGCACCTGAAGGAGCTGGAACGGGGCGGCTTGGTCACCAAAGAGAAAGTGCCCAGCGACAAAGGCGGACCTCCCAAGCGCATCTACAGCGTCACGCAGGCGGTCTCGGTCCGCATCGATCTGGGGCCTGACCTGTTTCGCATCGAACAACGTGACCTGCCCAAAGGCGGTCCGATGCGCCTGACCTCGACGCTCCCAGACGGCGCTCGTATCGTGGCTGAAGCCGTGAGCGGACGAAAGAAAATCGCCGTCGGGGAAGGGTTGGGCCACCTCCGTCATCTCTCCGAACAACTCGATGCCTTGGACCGTCAGCGCGACGCGCTGATCGCCCTCCACCAACAGGTCCAGAACAGGATTTCAGCCGCGGTGGATGCCGACTTCGAAGCCTACGAAGAGCGGGTGATGGTGCACCGCTTGTTGGAATCGCCCAACGAGCGGTTGGACGCGCTCGCCCTCGGCCAACACCTCGGCCTCGGCCGGCAAGAGATCGCCGCCATGGTGGACGAGGTCGGCGCCAGGCTGGAGCGCCAACTCGCAGAGCGAGCCGGACACGTGCTGGCCGTCAAGCCAGACTCCGACCTGCGATGGTGGCTTGGCAGCGTCAAGCGCCGCTGAGCACCACGGTCAGGTTCAGAATCCGTCTTCGTCGCTCAGGACGCTCATCAGCGAGGACTGCTCGGCGATGCGAGCCTTCACTGCGCCGCGGCGGGCCGCGCCGACGAGGAAGAGCACACCGAAGAGCGCCACGGTCAGGAGGACCACGGCGCCGGGCAGGGCCGTGGCGCTGACGACCTCGGCCGCCACGTCAAGGGCAGGGGCGTTGGAGGACAGTTCCTCGGGGAGGTAGACGATGTTGTCACGCTCGCTGCCTTCGACGATCTCGTTGGTTGGGTCGATCATCACGTAGACGGCCTTGCTTCCAGCGCTCACGGGGTAGAGCAGGTAGATCTCGACCTGCTTCTCCTCTTCGGCGTCCGTCGGTGCCAGGATGGCGCCGACGACCTGCCGCATGACGATGTCATCGTCATCGCAGCCTTCCGTGCGGAGGTCACGCTTGATGTCGTCGTCGATGCGGCGCTGTTCACAGAGGATGATCTCGATGTCCGTCGCGTGCGTGTTGCCGTCGTTGGCCAGCACCACGCGCACCGGAATGGTCTCGCCGACCTTCGCGTTCTCTTGCGAGGCTTCCGCCTCAACGATCTTGAGGTTCGGGGCGCGGAGGCGCAGGGTCACGATGAGCTCGTTTGAATCGAGGTCATCGCCGGCCCACTCTGGACTGTCGTCGTGGTCGCCGCCGGCTTCAGCGTCGCCGTGGAGGCTGGTCACCTTCAGGCCGACGTCGCGCGTGGTGAGCGTGGCGTCGGTACCGATGTTGACGGCCGCCACCATGCCGATGGTGGTGTAGGCCTCCATCTGAGGCATGCGGTAGGCGTTCTTGTCTTCCATGAAGATGCAGCGGTCTTCGGGGAACGCGCTGGCGGTGCTCTGGGTCACCACGCAGGGGACCGTCGTGAAGAGGTCCGCGCCGATCTGCTCGACCTGCATCCATTCGACGCTCCACGAGGAAAGTGAGCCCATGCCAGGCACGGTGCTCCACAGCACGTCGTCGCCGTCGCGGGCGCTGGTGTGGTTGTGGAGGCTTGGTGTGTCGGGCACGTTGCCGTAGTTGGTGATGTTCACTTCGAAAGAGACCACACGACCTGGCGCAGAGGTCTTGATGGGGTTGTCCACGCGTGGGTCCATCGAGATGCGCATGTCGTGGAATTCGTTGACCTGCACGTTGAACGCCAACGTGTCTCGGAGGCGGGTTTCTCGTCCGCTGTCGTCGACGTAGGCCTCTTCGGAGAAGGCTTCGAACACCACGGTGTACCCGCCTGCTTCAACCTGGTTGGGCACGTTCATGCGGACCTCGAAGGTCTGGTAGGTGTCTCGCGAGAGCTCCTGCAACGAGTTGCGAGGCACATCGATGTCCCACAGCACGTCGATGCCGGCCGCGTCGGTGACGCGAGCAAGGCGGAAGTCGTAGCGGTCGGGGCCGTTGCCGTCGTTGCGCACGGTGATGGGCAAAAGCCACTCTTCGCCGGGGTTGACGTACAAGTCGACGCCAACGTCGGGATCGACGCCTGCGTCAAGGTCGTAGACGTGCACCACGTTCGTGGACAAGAGCACCGAGTCGGAGATCCGGGGGTACGAGTCAAGGTTGGCCTTCAGGGTCACCGCGGGACCGAGTCCGGCGGTGGCGTTGGTTGGCGCACAGACGTCCACGTGGACGGTGTGGGTCACGGAATCATCGCCGCCGAGGATTTCCCAGGTGCGAGGATCGTTCAGGCCCAAGGCGTTGCCACCGGGTGCGTCTGAAAAGTCGACGTCGACCGTCCAGTGTTCCGTGCGCCACGTGGCCAAGTCCACTTCTGCGGGGCGTGCTTCGGGTGCGCCGGGCGTCGTGAACACGAGGTCACCGGAATCGAAGTTCTTGGTCACAGGGATCGAATACTCGGCGCACTCGCCCGGGAGGACGAGTTCTGAGGCATCGATTTCTGAGTCTTCGAACACGATGTTTCCTGTCGAACGAATGGACACGAAGACCTGCAGTTCGAGGATGTCGTACGTGCCCTGCTGGACCGACTTCACCGGCTCACCGGCCGACCATCCCTTGAGGTAGATGACGAACAGACCTGGGTCTTCCGTGGTCGGAACGCTCACTTCGAGGTTCTTGGTCACGGACTGGCCGGGATCGAGTTCCACGGAGGTCGGGAAGTTGACTTGCCATGCGAAGGGCAGGACCCACTCCGCTTGACCCTCAAGGGTCGCTGGATCCCAGAAGTCAAACCGGTCGAACACGTTCCCTGTGTTGGTGATCGTGATCGAGAAGATGGCCGTCTGCCCCTGCTCAATGTCAGCAATGCTGTGCGAGGTTTCGAGGTTGATGCCGTGCACTACGTCCATCTTGGTCAGCGTGACCAAGGACGATTGAATCGCGGGATCTGATGTTGATTTTGACGTCACTACAATGCTGGCAAACTCGTCTTCGTTGGCTTGGTAGATGGACGGAGCCTTCACGCGCATGTAGAAGCGTGCAAGTTCGCCACCGGCCAACGGAATGACCGTGTCGGGGAAGATGGTGGTGTGGTTGTTGGCAAAGTACAGCGTCGCCGTCCAGTTCTGGGGCACGCCGGACACGTTGAGCGTGTAGGCGTCCGCCACGAGGTCCGTGGGCCCAGGCGTTGAGTTGTTGACGGTCAGATTGTAGACGGTTTGTTCGCCGGGTTCGATGACGTGGTAGTAGGTCTCGCCGACGTCCAGTTCAACGTCGACTTGTCCGGTCAGGATGTGCGAGTAACAGATCGTGAATCGGTTGTTGTTCGCCTCATCGCTGCATTTGTTCGTGTCAGACCACGCGATGTGTGCGCCGCTGCCAAGGTCATTGGAGAAGGCTGGAGGCATCCCAATTGACGGCTGCCGTCCGTTTTCCGGACCGAGTTTGTTGGAGTTCCAACGGGTCACCGGGGAAATCTGCCACGGGTCAATGGCCGTCAGGCCGTCCCCGGTCAGGTCGGTGCTGTTGAGGCGGGTGTAGACCACTTCCTCACCGGCGGTGAGGTTGCCTGAATCGACCCATGCGATGTGCACGTTGTTCTGGTCGTCGGTCAGGAGGGCGGGGAACACGGAGTTGCCGCCGTAGGGACTGTTCTGGGGCAAGCCAGACTTGCCTTCAACGTTGGAAATCGCGGTGTCGTCGATCTTCTTGATGGCGTAGGTGGACAGGCCCTGCTCAGCGCCGTCCCAAGCCCCTGCGCCCTGAAGGCGGAGTTTGGTGTAGTAGACTTCGTAGTTCACTTCCTTCTCGAAACCGTAGTCTCGGCCGTCCATCCACGCGATGTGGGTGTTGCCTTGCAGGTCCACGCCAATGGAGGGGTGGAAAGAGTAAGCGTCATCGATGGTGACGCGCGTGTCGTTGACGACGACGAGGTGTCCGTCTGCGCCGGCGCCCGTGTCCTCGACGTAGCCGTTGCCGACCACGTTGGTGCCCATGTCACCGGGCGTCCACTGGGCGTCGTTGTTCATCTTCCCGTAGGGGTCGAGGACGCTCATGTAGATCTCACGGGAGTTGTTCGTCGAGATGTAGACCATCGCTTCAACGAGGAGGTTCATGTTGTTGCTCGTGCCCGAGGGGAATTCGTACACTTGGCCACCGGCGTCCGTGCTACGGATGGTGCTGCCCGGACAGTTCCGGGTTTGCTGGCTGACCACGCCGTTCGGACATTGGGCCAGGTCGCGGAAGTGGGATTCCACGGTACCGGCGCCGCCGTAGCTCTGGCCGTACAGACCGACCGGCACCACACCGGCCGTCACGCAGTTGTCGTGCGCTTCCTCGATCGAGGCGGAGTCGTCCGCACCCGTTGCTGGGTCGCCGTCCTTGGGTCCTTCGTCGGAAATGGGGATGGCGATCTTCGTGGCGTTGGGGTTCCACTTGTGGTCAGAGGTCGAGGGGGGGTTGCCGGGGACGTTGCCCGTGGCGTCCTTCCAAGAGAGGCATGCCCAGTTGGTGCCGGGACCCCAGTCTTCACCGGAGTAGCCGGAGTAGGTGTTGCCGTTGTAGATGGTCTCAGGGAGCACGCGCAGGCCACCGGAGTCGTCGCTTTCCGTGGTGCCGAGTGCGGTGTTGCGGGGGCCTTGTCCGCCCTTGTAGTACGCTGCACAGTTGCCAGATTGGGCCACACTGGGCAGGGTGTTGCCGAGGCCGTAGATGGTCTCGTACACCGACATGTTGGCGTCTGCGAGCATGGGCTTGATGCCGCGGAAGTAACCGCCGCTGGCGAAGTTGCCGCCGTAGATCACCGTGCACACGTCGGCCCACTCGGAGTACATCGAACCGGAGGTGTCGACCACGAACACGAGTTCGACCTTGCCACCGCGCGTGTCGTCCCAAGCGATCTGAACGTAGTCGTTGGCGTCGACCACCACGTCAGGGTGGCCCTTGTGTCCGATGATGGGGGTCAGCAAGGTGTCGTCGAAAAGCGTCAAGGTGGAGCCCGTGGTCACGTCCGGCTCAATCATGGAGTAGTAGATTTGAGGCTGCGCGAAGAACTTGTCAAGCGGGTCATACGCGTCCTGCCAGACGATGTGCAACGCACCTTGGCTGTCGACGTCGATCGCCGGCCAGTCGCGGTTTTGAGAGCGCTTTGAGATGATCGTGTCGTCGATGGAGGAGATGGCCCCGTCCGTGGTGGCTTGCCCGTCGCGTGGTGCCTTGAAGGGCTGAAGCGCGGTGTACATGATGGAATGCTGCCCAGCACGGTCTGCCCACACGATGTGCACCGTGTCGTCCTCGTCGACTACGAGGTCAGGGTGCGCGATCTTGTGGAGACCGGAGTTGGTGATCTGGGTCGCGTCGATCATCGTCTCACCACGTGGCGAGAGCATGGAGTACCAGAGGTGCTGGCCGTTGCGGGTCCAGACCAAGTGCACGTTTCCTTCGCTGTCGGAGCCGACGGCGGATTGCTGGTCGGAGGCGGCGCCGCCGTCCACGACCTGAACCGCCTCGGTGATGACGACGGTGTTGGCTTCAGCCACGTCCGTCACGATGAACATCGATGAACAAACGGAGAGCAGAAGCAGCATGACAAGGCTGAGGGACTTCATTGATTGGCGCATAGGGTCGACCTCCAGTGGACTGGCACCCCAATTCGACGTTTCATCCTACTTAACCGCACCCCATTCAGGTCAGATGACCTTGGGGTGGATCAAATCCATTCGGACGGGTCGAAATCGTTGCCAAATGGAGCTGCATCGTCGTCGAGGATTTGGATTTCCGCCGTCTCCTCAGCCACGCTTGGGCGGCTTCCAGTTTGGCTCCGCTTGCGCTTGCGCTCCTCCCAATCGTCCACAGGACCCGGGCGACCGACGCCTTGCCCGAAACCGTATTTGATCTCGTGAATCAGTCCCAATTTGCTCATCCAGAGGGTGCGAAGCGATTGCATGACCTCGTTTTTGGTGAGGCCGTCAAACCACACAGGCAGGCTGACGTTGAAGGCTTGCAAGGGACCGGGCCGGGCTTTGCCGTCGTGCCCCATGCTGAGGTTCCAATCCACGCCGCTGGAAATCAGGTGCATTCGCATTTCGTGCACCCAGGCTTTCCATTCCTCGTCTTCTTCCTGCATCAGGGTGGACATCTCGTCTTGTTGGCCCGCGTCCACCCTGGTCACGCTGGAGACGGCCACCAAGTCGCGCCCTTTTGGCACGACGATCGTGAACGTGTGGCCGCGTGGGCCTGGCGGGTATTTGACCGCCAAGTGGACGTCTGCGCGAGGGTCTTGCTGTTCGCGCACTTCCAAACGTTCGCTGGCAAACCAGCGACGCAGGAGCGTGCCAACCTCAGAGGCGTCCATGGGTGGTGCTGAGGCCGGACTGATTTGAACCACACCGTCGGCCTCAATCGGCCAACGCGACGTGAATCGACTGCAGTTCTTCGGTGAGGGCTGCTCCATGGCGGCGACGCACACGTGACCGACGCAGGCCACCACGGAGCACCACCCAACCGTCCCATGCGGCAGCGAAGGACCAGCCGGAGAGCACGAAAACGGGGAACCACAGGAAAAACATCAGCCCTGCGGCCAGTTCGGGCATGCCGGTAGGATCCAACCAACCCATGGCATAGGACGCCCCGGCGAGGCCACCGGAAACGATGGGCCACACGATCATTGAGGCAAAGAGGGCGAAGACGAACTGGTATGTGGTGCGTGCGTCCACGCCCTCGTCGGTCGAATTCCCTTTGACCAAGCCCAAGGTGGACTGAACGCCCATCGACAGAAGAAACACCGGGAGAAGGGGGAGGAATTGGGCCATTCGGAGCGCTCCACCCATGGCCGTCAACGGCGAATTGCGACGAAGGCCGTTGGCTTGGTCGTTCAAGTCCCGCCCGTCAAGGCCATTCGCCTCGAGGCGGCGGGCCACGGCATCTGCTGCATCCAAGGCAGGAGAGACCAGCGGTTCGGGGACGATGGCTTCCAAATCTCGGTCTCCTTCGGGCCGCAAGGCATCGCGCTCGGCCCGCGCCGCCATGACTTCGGACCTCCAATCAGGCAAATCCCGCTGTTCGCTTCGCGCCCTGACGTGGGCGAGGACGTGCAGAGCACGCCGTTCGTCCCAATTCACCACGTCGGGCGTGAGGCGCCGCAACGTGGGCGTCAAAGCGTCCCGAAGTGCCGTCACGGCCTCTGAGGGCGGTTCGCTCCAATCGTTGCGCTTCACGGCGGCCAGAAGATCCTCGGGGATGTCGTCCAAGGCCACCGGAATGGGGGTTCCATATTCCACGTGAGCGTCCGTCCGGAAATAATGACGAACGCGGAAGTGAAGGCCGACGGGAATCAGATGAGGCAGCGGCCGCCCTTCGACGTGTGCGATGGCTGCAGCAGCGAGGACGGTTCGCATCGGGCCCGTTCTCATTCGGATCGGATGGGCTTCGTCGTGCGCGGTCCCTTCGGGAAACAAGGCCGAGCCGTGCCCGTAGGAAATGCCTCGTGCGAGGTTGAGAAGGGTCCGCCCGTTCAGGTTCTGCGCTTCTTCTTTCGAAAATCCACCTCGCAAGAGTTCCGCTTTGCGGACCACGGGCTGGACCGCCATCCGCCGGGTCCAGAAGCTGAGGATGGGGCGCGTGACCAGATCGTGACGGCCGCCGATGACGAAATGGCTGGGGTGCGTGAGCATGATCGCAAGCGGATCCATCAGGGCATTCACGTGCCATGCACAGCACATCGCGCCACGGTCGTGATCGAGGCCTTCGAGGCCTTCATGGGTCATGGTTTTGAACTGGCCACGTGCGACGATGCGGAGCATCACGAAGGCCATCTTGGTCCACATCGGAGAACCGGGGATGGCGCGATCCCAGCGGGGTTGAGGAACCGACATCAGGGCGTCAAGGCGGACTTTGGAACTCGCCTTGGTCAGGGTCGGCAAGGCCTCGCCTCGATGGTCGACCGAGCCGTCTTCACCGGCTTGTGTCATGCGCTCACCAAATCCTGAGACCATGCTGCCAAGGCGGCATCGTCAGCACGCTCGCCACGTGCATCGGGCCACAAGGCTGGCAAGGACCGACCCCCGTCTCCAGAGGTACGAGGGAGCACGTGGACGTGAACGTGAGGGACTTCCTGCCCCGCCCCGACGCCGTCGTGAATCAGCACGAGGAAATCATCGGTGTCAAACACCTTGCCCAGGCGGCGTTGTGCCTCGGCCACGCCGTCCATCAACACCCGTCGTTCATCGGGCAAAAGATCGGCCAAACGAGGCACCCCCCGCTCGGGAACCACAAGGGTGTGGCCAGGGCGCCTTGGAAACAGATCAAGGAACGCGTACCACCCGTCGCCGCGTGCAACGGGATGCGACGGAAGTTCGCCTTGGACGATGCGTTCGAACAACGTCGGACCGCCCATGTGCGAGCGTGGCGCGCAATGGACTTCAATCCTCACGCCGATTCAGTCGGGGCAAGGACCCAGTGGCCGGAGACGCCCTTTCGGACGGCAAGGGTCTCGGAGGTGCCGTCGGCAGAAATCAGGGTGTGGTGCATCTGCTCTGCATCGGTGTCAGGATGGTCGTGTCGGACGAACACGCCCCGAGATTCTGTGCGGGACGTGGCGCTTTGGAGCATGGCGCGGGCCACTTGAACGCCGTGCTGTGCGGCAAGGGCCGCTTCGAGGTTGGCGTTGGCCACAAGCGAGGTGTCGTCGAGGTGCAGGGCTTCTGCAGCGAGGGACAGGGTGTCGAGCTGCGCCAAGGCGCCCTCCAACTCGTCGGCCGAGGTGCCACCGTCGAAGGTGGTGCGAATCAGGGCACTGACTTCTGAGGTGATCGCGCCGGTGCGAACAACGCCGCCTTCGCTTTCTGCTGGAGCCATCATGGCCGCGAGGTCGGCTTCTGCTTGCTCCACGGCCTCGGCCACGGCCTTGGAACCCGCGTTGGGTTGATCCACCAACCATGCCGCTGCGGACGCGCCGGCTGCACGGCCCGAGGTCAACGCATCGAGCACCAAATTTCCGGGAAGAAGCCCTGCTCCGTGAAGGCCCGTGCACGCCGTACCTCCGGCTGCATAAAGGCCGGTGAACCAGCGAGACCAGGATCCGATGACCGCGCGTCCTTCTTCGTCCACAGCCACGCCTCCGAGGCTGGCGTAAGCACGGGCTTCGATGGCCACGGTCTGGCGATCGGCGTCAACGCCGAGGCGTTGCGACAACAAACGGAAGGTGGCGTCGTACCACGGGCGAGCCTCGCCCAAGTCACGAAGGTCGATGACGGCCTCCTTGGCCGTACGAACCGCGTCAACCGCGGAAGCGAGGTCGTCTCCGAGTTCGATCGGTGTCCCGTCCGACTCGCAAACGATGGCACCGTCGGCAAGGAGGCCGAGGGGCAGCGTCATCGACGTGTCACGCACGCCGAGCGGCGTCGAGGCAAGGAATTCCATGTCGCGAAGGGGCAAGCCCGCGTCGAGGGCCAGAGCAAGTCCGTGGGCTCCACGGCCGGTGGTCGCCACGTTGGAGGCCCCTTCGTCGGCCAAAATGACCGCTTTGGCTTGGAGGCCGAGCACGCGTCCTCCCGTGAGGTCGGCCACGACGAGGCCTTGCACCCTTTGTCCGGTGTGGACCAATCGGAGAGGGACCTGATCGCTGCGGCGGACCACGCCATGCCGCATGCATTGCTCTTCCAGAACTTGCTGAAGTTCGCGAGCGTCTGCATCGCCCGAGCCAACGACGCGGGGCTGGCCGTGGCCAGGAAGGCGTCGCACGTGGGGCAAGCCTCGCATGTCGCGGCGGAAGATGACGCCGCGGCGCTCGAGAAGGTCGGTTTCGCGCACGGCGGAAGAGGTCACGCTGGCCACGATGTCCTGGTCACAGAGGAACCCGCCCGTGCGGATGGTGTCCTCACGGTGCCCGCGGTTGGTGGATTCGTCGATGGCAGCAGCGAGGCCGTCAGCCATGCGGGGGTCGCGGCGGCCGAGCGCCTCCGCGGTCATCAGCAACACGTTCGCTCCTTCGCTGGCCGCGTTGGCCGCAGCAGCAAGTCCAGCCGGGCCGTCACCAAGCACCACAACGTCCCAGACTTCCATTTCGATGCCTCCGACAAGCGCGCGACGAAGGGACGCGCCATAAGGCCCGCGCTTGGACCTAGGCTTCTTCCTCGTGGGTCAAGACGTCGTCGATCCGTTTCGGAAGCGGCCATTCGTTGATGGAACGGACCCTCACCAAACGGCGCACGAGGGCGCGGGCGCCGCCTCGGGCCGTCGGGCGAAGCTCGGTGCGCAGCACGCGAGCGTCGATGAGGCGCCCTTGGCCGTCGTTCAGGTGAACTTGGACACGGGTAGAGCCACGCAAGGTGGTGGGCCACGCGAGGCGGAACCAGAGCATCGTGGAACGGTCCACGTGGTCCACCAAACGGTCCATGGCCGCGCGTCGGTCGCTGCCACGCAGGTCGATGGGCACCTCGATCGCTCGGCATCCTTCGACCACGATCCGCTGGTTTCGGCGCGAGGGTTCTCCGCCAGGTGCGAGGATTTCGATGTGGGCCGGCACGCGCCCTTCACCCCAGTGATGCACGAGCACGAACAAATGCCCCGTGCCGCGCTCGCAGACCGGTCCGAGCGCCGTGTCCACACGCCAATCCCGGCCGGTGCGTCGGACGGTCCCCCCCACGGCGTCACCGAGCAAGCGGGTCAACAGCAGCGCTGCATTGGGCTGCGAAGCCAAAGCATGCTGAATCAGCCGTTGGACGGACCGCCAGTTCATCACGGCGTCCTCGTCAAGCAGCAAGCGGTCCACGGTTGGGCGACCCAACAAATCGTCGAGATGCCCCATGGCGCTGGCATCGTCAAAGTGCCCGTCGTGGTGAAGCGCCAACACCAGCAGGGTTCGCTCTCGCACCAAGCGAGGGCCTCGTGGGTCGAGGGCGGCCTTCACCAATTCGTTGCACCACGCCCGCCAATCGATGACCAAGTCTGGATCAAGGTGGGCGAGCACCAAGTCGGAAATGGTGCCATCGAACTGCGTGGAATGGTGGGTTGGAACGAAGGAGATGAGCAGCGGGTAGGGGTCGCCAAGCTGGAGCATCTTGTCCGCAGTCACCTGTGCATGCCATCCTTGGGCCACGCCGGTCACGATGACCAGCAGAACGGCCAAGTTCCAGCCGACCGACCCTGTGGTGATGGCCGACGCGGTCAGCAACAGCATCGCAGACGCCCCGATAAGCAGGGCTTGAGCGGCGTTGACACGCCGAAGTTCGTTGATGCCTTCCTGGACCAAATCGAGCCCTGGCTGGGCCTTGAGATCGTGCGATTGGCCGTCGGGCCCCCCGCCCCATGCGCGCAGTTGAATGCGAGCCCTGAGCACTTGTTGTGTGGCTTCTCCGGCAAGGGTTGCAAAAGAGGTCACGAGCAGGCTGAACGGTGCCCAAATGGCGAGCAGGGCCAAGGGTGACGACATGTTGGCGGATGGTGCGGCCAAAATGACCACGGAGCCCATCACAAGGGGCATGCACAGCCACTTGCGACCAAGTTGTGAAGCAGGGTGGCGAGCCATCGCACCGCTTCGTTGACGAATGCGTTCTGCAGCGCTGAGTTGGGCCTCAGCACGCTTGACGGGGTCCTCGGGTCGGCTGAAGCCTTCCCCGTAGGGAACCGGGATGCCGTCCTCGCCGATCAGGGGCTCACCTCAGCCCGTCGACGGACGCTCTCGCTTTGAAGGGACCCACCCTGACAGGGGAAAAGTTGGCCAATGAGCGGACGTGGCAGGATTCGAACCCGCGATCCCCGGCTTAGGAGGCCGGTGCATTATCCAGCTATGCTACACGCCCGGCCCAACCACCTGAGCGACCCTCAAGACGCTTACGCTGGGGCGAGGCCGGCGCTGCGACCCACTTCGGCGAAGCGATGCAGCATCGCTTCGAGGTGAATCCGTGCGGTGGAAGCCCGACGCAGGTCTGCATCGGTCTGCGCCACCACGTCGAGCAGATCGGCCAAGACCGTTGGAGGAAGGTGGAAACGGCCCTCGACGAGGTGCTGGTGAATGTGCTCAATCACTTGGTCGCCTTCGAGGTGGTGAGCAGCCATCAATCGGTCGAGGTGCCCCATGGCCCCATACAGCACGCGGGTGTTCTTGGCCCCCTGCTTTTCCCACCGCCAATCGTGCAAACGTCCTCGAAGGGCTTCCTCGATGACCATGCGCATCTCCACGACGTCGGTTTCTTGCAACAACCGCCCCAATGCGTTGCGGTCGGTGTGCAAGCCTCGACGAACCAGCAATTCGGTGATGAACAAAGCGCGACGGAGGTCGCCGGCCACGACGTGGGCGATGTCTTCGAGCATGGCGGCGTCGGTGGCGCCTGACTGGGCACACGCATGTTCCAAGCGCGCCACGATCTGTTCACGGCTCACTGGAGGCATGCGCACGTGTTGGACACGGCTGCGAATGGCATCGATGAGGCGGGATGGCGTTCGTGCGGTGAACAAGAAGCGGGAGCTGCCGCTTCCTGACTCCATCATGCGACGAAGGTAGGGTTGGCGTTTCGGTCCGAGGTGGTCGGCGTCTTCGATAACGATGAGCCGCGACACCGCCTGGCGGCCTTCACGTCCGACCGATTCTTCTCCGGCCGGGGGAGCGTCGTCTTGGCGTTGATCGAACAAGGCGACGTCGAAGGCTTCGAGGCTGGTGCGGCCCGCCAAGGTGTCTGAAGATCCGCGTCCCTCCGGACGAAGGAAGGCTTCGAAGGCGCCCATGGCGCCCGAGGTTCGGGCAAGGTCGCGGGCATTGAGCACGTGGGTGGTCGATCGCCAGCCGGGACCAAGCACCTGTCTGGCGACCAAGCGCCATGCCGCGGTCTTCCCGACTCCGGCCGGGCCCGACAACAACAGATGCGGGGGGTTCGCGGTCAAGGAGGCCTGGGACAACACTTCCCGTACGCCATCGCTGGTGGCCAGGTCGTCGAAGCGCCGAGGCGCATACGCACGAAGCCACGACGTCATGGGCAGGGCTCCGCGTCAGCGGTCCAAGAAGGGTGCGCTTGCACTCAAACGGCGTCGATGCGCTTCGTGCCGCTGCGGCGCAGCTTCATGAAAATCCGCGCACCGCAGGCCTTGCAGGAGATGCCGTTTTGGTCTCCACGGAACTGTTCGATCTTGCCGCATTCGGCGCACTTGTAGTCCACGAGTTCAACCATGGTCATCCCCATGCTCCGGACGGCGTCCCTGTTTTGAACCTGTCCGTGAGGTCAAGTTCACTGGCCACCGACGAGGCCGGGCATCAGACGGATGGCGTCGGCCGCGTTCAGTTGGGCGTCGGTGAGGGCGCTGGTGTCCACGAGACGGTCGTCCACGAAGACCCACGACTTGGATTCGGTCGCGGTGGCGACGATCTCGGGGCGGGTCATCTGGACCTGGGTGTCGCCGGTTTGGTCGGCCACGGTCACGGTGTAGGTCGGCAGGTTGTTTTCTTGTTCGTTTTGCATGTGCATCACTCCAATTTCTACAGGGTCAACGGCTCCAGCACTTATGAAGGTCGGAAAAGGGAACCCGGTTCCCGAAACCATGGCGCTCATCACCCATAGGAGGGTCTTGCCTTGACCACCCTTAAGGGCCGGACGAGGAGGTCAGGCTGCATGGAAGACCGGCCCCTTGTCATCGACGTCGTGGACAACGGCGGGCAGTGGACGCACCGGGAATGGCGCATGCTGCGCTACCTCAAGGTGGATACGCAAATCATCGAAAACACCACGCCGGTCTCGGAATTGCGCGACTTGGACGGGCTGATCCTGTCGGGCGGTGCAGCCCGCATCGGCCTCAGCGGCGAGTTGGGCAACTGTGCGGCGTTCCTCGAACTGGACGTCCCCGTCCTCGGCATTTGCGCCGGGCATCAATTCATGGCGCGCCATTACGGTGGAGATGCCCGAGAAGCTCCGGAACCAGAATTTGGGGCGGCGGACATCACGCTGGTGGACGGAGGAGGGGCCATTTTCGCCGGAACGCCCGAAACGCAGACCGTTTGGGAGTCTCACAACGATGAGGTGCACGTGCTTCCCAAGGGGTTCCACATCACCGCATCGTCGCCTTCCTGTGCGGTCCAGGGCATGGAAAACGAGGAAGGGACGCGGTTTGGCCTCCAATTCCACCCCGAAGTCAACGACTCTGAATATGGACGCGAGATGTTCGAGAACTTCATCCGCATCTGCCGCAAAGCACGCGATTGAGGACCCTCAGGTCTTCAGGTTCGCCTGACGAGCCAGCATCGCCACACGCATGCTGTGCTCCACCATGGAAGCGTTTGACCAAGCTTGGGTCAAATCTGCGCCGACCGCGTACGCGCCATGACCACGAACGACCACGCAACGCATGCCGCCCTGTTGCAAGGCTTCGACCGCTTGGCGGAGGAAGGCGTCCTCGTCCACCGCATCGGGTTCAACGATGATGATGCGACCAATGTGCTTCTTCCCAATCGCGTCGATCGGTTGGAGCACAATCAGATCCTTCTCGCACGACATGGCCGTGGTGTATGGCCCATGAGCGTGAATGACGGCCGCAGGGCCGCCGGTGGCCATGCTGACCGAGGCCAACAGAACTTCCAGCAACCGCCAATCTTCACGGGCACCGCGAGGGGCGCCCATGCCCAGACGTCCGGCGACCAGCGAGCGTTCGTCGATGCGGGGCATCATGGTCAGCATGCGGGTCGACACAACGGCGCCTTGCACGTCGGGATGCAGCATGGCCATGCCGCCCATGGTGGCGCGTCCGAGGTCTTCGTGAACCAACCAGCGGCCCATGCGGGCGAAATCCGCCACGATGTGCTGGGGCACCACGATGTCCTCGAGCACCGCAGGCGGAACCGGCGGTTCTTCGAGGGCTTCGATCGTCGCCTGGGCCGTCGACAACGCTCCACGAAGGCGGCGGACTTCGGCATCAACGGCCAAGGGCGGGGGAGCAGGGCGTTCTGA
>QQSJ01000140.1 GCA_003602635.1 Candidatus Poseidoniales archaeon | reverse complement strand
CAAGCCGCCGTCGCCGCTCTGGCCAACGGACTCATCGAAGATGCGACCAGCGAGGAGGACGTGGGCTTCTTTGGTGCCCTCGCCGACCTGATCATCACCTACACGGGTTCGAGTTTCGTGGCCCTGATGCTGGTCATCCTGCTGGCCCTTGGTGTCAGCACGTTGGTCAGGAACGCGCGTATCGATACGCCGATCCTGCTCAAGAGCGATGATCCTCTGGACGCTGTCCTTGAGGATTGAAGGGCGATGATGCGAACAAAAAACGCTCGCCAGGTTTGGATTCATCGATCATTCCAGAGGATTGATTGACGGCGGGCTCATTCGCCTCGGGCGAAAGCAATCATTCTGTCAATTGGGATGTGGTCCACCGTGTCTTTGCAGTAGTGGGCCTCCACCACGCGCCCTTCTTCGTCGATCAGCACATCGACCGGAATCGTCGCCATCCGAGACGGCGACAGTGTCCGAGGGAAATATCCCTTGAGCGTCGCGGCCATGAACGTCAAAGGAGAGCGCATGGCGCCCCACATGAACCGGCCGAAGGATTTGACCACACCATGCCGCTCAAAGTGCTCGTAGGTTTCGTCAGCCACAAGGACAAATGGGACCTCCCGTCCACCCATACGCTTCTTCAGTTCGTCGATGTTGGCGTCGAACACACCGACCATCACCGCGTCATCTGGAAACTCATTCCATCGCTTGATGAGCCGGTCAATGCGGATGTTGCAAAAAGGACAGGAAGCGAATCGAAAAAACGTGAAAATGACCCTTCGGCCGCGGAATTCTTCCAAGGAGATGTTTCGTCCATCCACTGACGGCAGCGAGAAGGAAGGAGCAATGTCTCCTGGCTTGAGCCGGTTTGTCATGTGCAACTTAGGTGAGAGCCCGTTCTTGATGTCGCCGTTAGGAACATCAATCGGTTCCTTTCTCAGATGGAGGGCCGCTTGGGAATCTCACCGGCCGTGTCCGAGCGAGGCAAGGCCTCAAGATCTGCAAAGGACATGCCGCCGCTGACCAATTCCTTGCTCTGCTCCTTGCGCTCGGCCATCGACATCTTCGCGCCAAACACCAGACGTCCCTCAGCGCGTGTCAGGTCGTAGGAAATCAGCGGGGAGAATTGGTCCATCGCTTGGGTTTCAAACACGTCCCGGACCGACTTTCCTCGGACCAGGGCATAGCCCCACTGGTAGGCGAAGCCCACCAAGGCCGCACCGTAGAGCACGGCAATGACCACCGCGGAGAAGAGCACGGGGTTGCCGTTTCGCGTTTCCTCCATCATCGCCCGAACCAGCAGCAGCACCAAGCCGAATCCGACCACGGGTTTCAGCAGCGAATCGAGCCAGAGGTCGATGGGCGTCAGCGAAGCGTTGGCCGGGTCGGCGAAGACGAGGTCCGTTTCGAACGCCGCCCCGAGCACGCCAACCAGCGCGAGCAGCACCACGTACAACAGGATGGCAAGGAGCGCTTGGATGCCGGTTGAATCGATGCGGAAGGTCCACAGCACAACCAGCCATGCGAAGAGGCCCAAGAAAGCCAACCGTGGCGCGCGCTGGAAGTGGCGCAGGTGATGCGAGAGTTCCATCACGTGTTCACGCGACACCTCTCCGGTGTCCAAGGTGCGTGGAATATGGATGATTTGCCAATTGGTGACTCGGCGCAAGATGTTCAGCGCCGTGGCCAGAAGGTTGCGCCGGATGAGCAGAAATTCCGTGGCCATGAACACGGGGAAAGCCAGCAGGATGACCGGTGCAGCAAGCAGGAGCGCAATCGGGAAGACGAACAAGGCGGGAAGGAGGATGAAATGGCCGAGCCCCAGGGGGTAGATCGTGTCGGCCTCGAGAAGCCGCTGACGTTGTGGGCTGATGCCGGCTTCCCTTGCGCGGTCATTGAGGGCTGTTCGGAAGGCTTCGAGGGGCATGCCCGCGTGCAGGATTCGACGCACGTCGGCACGGTAGCTCATGTTGTCGATGGAGGAGCCCACCCGAAGTTGCCACGCGATGCGAAGTGGAAGCGCAAGGAGCACCGGGATGAGCAAAATGCCCAGTGCGGAAGCGAGGGCGTCGATGCCCGGCTCAGTGGCCACGTGGCGCTCACAACCCTTCTCCCTCTGAATGCATCGGATGCAACCTTCTTGTTCCGTCGCAATAGGCCACCACCATGCGCATCGCCATCACGGACGGCCTGCACCCTGACGCCATCGCCAAACTTCGGGCTGAAAGTGGGGGTGAGGTGGCCGAACTCGAGCCTGAATCGCTCGGCTCCGACGGTGGAGGCCCCATCACGGCCCTCATTGTGCGAAGCCGCACCAAGGTGACCGCTGACGTGCTGGCCTCCTTGCCTGATCTGAAGGTCGTGGGCCGTGCGGGGGTTGGGGTGGACAACATCGACCTGGAAGCCGCAACGGCTGCGGGCGTTCGCGTCGTCAACGCTCCGCGCGCGTCCACCCACTCCGTGGTGGAGTTGACGATGGCCCACTTGCTCGGCTCCGTCCGGTTCCTCGGTCCTTCTGACCGCGCCATGCGGGAAGGTCGCTGGATCAAGAAGGACGCGAAGGGCACCGAATTGTCCGGCAAGCGACTCGGTTTGGTCGGCTACGGTCGCATCGCCCGCGGCGTGGCCGCCGTGGCCGTGGCCTTGGGCATGGAGGTGCACGCATACGATCCCTACCTCCCAGAGGGCGTGGACATCGCGCCTGCCACCACCCTCCATGCAGAGTTGGACGATCTGTTCCGTTCATGCACCCACATCAGCCTGCATTGTGGCCTCACGCCGGAAACCCATCACATGGTCGATGCTCGTCGGCTGAACCTGATGCCCCAGACCGGTGCTGACGGCGTGGCCTGCGGGGCCCATTTGGTCAACTGTGCACGCGGTGGTCTGGTTGACGAGTCAGCTGCATCCGAGGCTTTGGGCAACGGGACGCTCGCGAGCTTGGCCCTCGACGTGTTCGAAGAAGAACCGGTTGGCGCAGGTCATCCGCTGGTTGAACACGCGCGTTTCAGCGGGACGCCACATATCGGCGCGTCCACGCACGAAGCCCAACGACGCGTCGGGATGGACATCGCGTCCGCGGTGCTTGAGACCCTCGACACGGGGTCCTGTCCAACCGTTGTGAACCGCGACGTGCTCTGATCACTTCACCTTCAGGCCCCCCTCCCTCCGTGGCCTCCTCCATCCCGGATGGCGTGGCCGTGGCATGGGACGAAGTGTACCGACGTGGCGCGTGCGCGTGGATCAAGAATTGCAAGCCTTGGCCCCGTATCGCCGGTTGCTGCCTCACGATGAACAGGCGGTGCTCGATGACCTGCTTGCGCATTTGCGGCAGCGCCGCGGTGTTGCCGGCATGCTTCCTGCCCATGACCCTTGGACGCCCTTGCTCCTGACGGCCCTGCTCGAAGCCTGGGTCCGTCTTCGTTCCTTGGAAGATGCCCTGGAGGGACGGGATGCGGCCTAGTTGGTTGCTCGACGTGCACGACGAAGGCACGGGCGTGCTCACGGCATGGGTGCGCCAAGCGGCGGGGTCGGCTCGCGCGTTGCGCTTTGTCACCCCCTGCTTGCTCCACATCACGGCCGCCCCTGAACGGCTCCGGGCGCTCCAGATTTGGCTTGATCAACCCGAAGTTCGGTTGCATTATGGCGTCCTTTCGAGCGACGCCATCGAAGCTCCCGTGGCGCTCGGCGGTCCGATGCACCCGGTGCTTGAGGTGACGCTTCGCCGTCCACGCGACCGTCTTCGTCTGGCCCGCACCATCGACGACCGTGGTCTCCATCGTCACCACACCTTGCTGTCGGTTGACGTCGATCCGGTGCAAGCGTGGTTGACCTCGCACGGTGTCGAGCTTTTCGGCGGCGTGCAGGTCGTCGAGGATGCCCTCACGCCACGTCCCTTTCCGGACGTCATGGACGACGTGCGCGTCCTTCGCATGGAGGCCGAATGGGACGGTCCGTTGCAGGATGGACGCCTGTTGGCGGTGCGTTTGACGCCGGTCGAGGCCGTCGGTTTGGAGGCCGTTGGGCCAAGCAACGTGCTCCCGCTTGCGGGTCCAGATGGACTGGAGCGCATGATGGAGGCCTTCGATCGCCATGATCCAGACGTCGTGCTGACGGAAGGCGGCGATGCCCACCTGCTGCCTGCGCTGCGTCAGCGGGCCGAGGCATGGGGCGTTCATCTCCGTCTGGGAAGGTCATCGTCTGTCCTGCCGACGCCCACGCGACGCACCACCGTTCGGTCCTACGGTCGCTTGTTGCGACGAGGTGGGCACCACCGGCTCGAGGGCCGCGTGCACATCGACCTGGCCACGAGTTTCCTCGGACGCGAAGCAGGGTTGCCTGGGCTGATCGAATTGTCCCAGGCTTCCGGCCGCCCCCTCGATGCGGTGGCTCGGCGCTCCCCGGGCGCGGTCATCAGCGCGATTCAGGTGCGCACGGCCATGCAAGACGGTGTGTTGATTCCGTGGCGGAAGAACCGGCCCGAGGACACCACGACGGGATGGGAACTGTTGCACGCCGATCGCGGTGGTCTGCACCTCGATCCAAGGCCGGGGATTCATGTGGACGTGTTTGAGCTGGATTTTGCCAGCCTCTTCCCAAGCCTCATCGCCACGCGAAACATCTCCCCCGAGACCCTTGGATGCGCCTGTTGCGCAGGCAGCGGTCAAGCCTCGTTCGTCCCGCTTGACCCCGACGAAGCGAAGCGGTGGTTTCGGAAGCGTGATGTCAGTCAGCGCCTCGATCCTGCTCCGGGTTCATCGCCACCGGCGTTGAGCGTTCCCGGACTTGAGCTGCACACCTGCCTTCAGCACCATGGTTTGCTTGGCCGGGTCGTGGCTCCCCTCATCCGCCGTCGTTCTGAACTCAAAGCCCAACGGACAAGGCCTCGAGACGATGCAGACCGGCGTCAATTGGCCCTGAAGTGGCTGCTCGTGACCTGTTTCGGATACACCGGTTACCGCAACGCCCGCTTCGGCCGCATCGAGGCGCACGAAGCGATTTGTGCATGGGCCCGCGAAGTCATGCTGGAAGGCATCGAAGCGGCCCGAGCCGACGGCTGGGACGTGGTCCACGGCATCGTCGACAGTTTGTGGATCACCGACGTGTCAGGGCGTTCCAACGACGAGCGGGCGGTGGCGGCGCAACGTTTGGCGGACCGCCTCGGGGCCACGACAGGCATTCCTCTGGAAGTGGAAGGGCGTTACCCTGTTTTGGCCATCCTTCCTCGCCGCTCCGACGGTGCAGGCGCGTTGACGAAGTATTGGGGCTGCGGCCTCGACGGGGTCAAGGTTCGCGGCATCGAGGCGAGGCAACACTCGACGAGTCCTTTCGTCAAGCGCTTCCAAAAGGAGACGCTGGAGGCATTGCGCCACCATGTCCTGACCCATGGGGTGGACGTGGAAGCCCTCGAAGCGCTGCTGCTTGAGGCCCACGACCGTGCCCGGACGTCGTTGATGAGCGGCCGCGTCCCCTTGGTCGATCTGCTCGTTGCCCAGCGGGTCGAGCGCGGCCTGGAGGAGCGCACCGTCAACACGGTGTTGCAGCGCGCCATGACCCGTTCCTCTCGTTTGGGATGGCCGGTTGCTCTTGGGTCGAGGCTGCGTTTTGTGGAGGTTGAGGGCAACGAAGACGGCGTCGTGTTGGCGGCCGAGTTGGACGATGGAGCCTCAACACGCTTCCGACCCGCCCTCGACGTTCACGTCCGTCGCCTCGACCGCGCGGCATGGTCGCTGCTCGCACCGTTCGGTTGGGACTTGGAGCCGCTCCGGCGACCACTCGGCCAAGGTCGGTTGCCGGTGGTCCGAAACGTGACGTGACCGCAGCGGTTGGAGGAGACGCCACGGCGCTTGCCCGCGCCGAATCCTCAACCTTCCATCGCGCCCTGCGGTCACCTCCACGAGGCTTCGTGCCATGTGGGCCAGCCGTTGCGTTCGCCATCGGTGGGCCTTGGGCCCATGACGGCCATGGATCACGACGACCGTGGTGGCGTTGGCGTGTACCGTCTGTTCCAGATCACCGCAGAGGTGGCGCACCATGTCGCGTCGTTCGCGTGCACGGAGTTCGTCGTCGTCGAACATGGCCATGGGAGCATCGACCACGACGAGCCGTGAACCGCTGCTCTGCACTTCGTTGGGGAGCCGGGCCACCATGGCCGCACACTGGTGCGCGGTGAACCCTCGCGCCACACGCAACGAACGAAGGGCACGCGGTCCGACGCCCAGTTGCGCGAGCCAGGGTGAAAAGCGTCCAGGATCAAGCCGGCATGCTCCGTCAATCCAGTGAACGACGTGGCCGCTGGCCAAGGCGAGGGCCACCCATGCTTCCGCCACAGGGCGCGCTCGCCTTCCATGCCGCCCGTCGCCCATCAGCACGTGGACGCCTGGTTGGCGGGGGCGAAATTCAGCTGCGGCATGCGAACGAAGCGGGGGTGCTGGATGCATGATCTCACCGGACCTTCGCGTCCACCCGAGAGGGTGCTGAAGGCTGTCGACGACCCGTCGTCGGAAGTGAAGCGCAGGCCTCAAACACCTTCGACGCGGAAGCAAGGGTGTGGACGAAGGAGGCAAGATCCTGGTCCACTGTGATTTGGACGCCTTCTATGCGGCCGTTGAAACACTCCACCGCGGGCTTGATCCAAGCGTTCCGCTGATCATCGGTGCAGATCCGAATTCCGGGCGCGGTCGAGGCATCGTCAGCACCTGCAATTACGCCGCTCGCGCCTTCGGTGTCCGCTCAGCCATGCCGATCAGTGAAGCGTGGAGGCGTTGTCCAGCAGCGCCTGTCGGACCTGCGACGTACGTGCGTGGATCACACCGGCTCTACGCACGTGCCTCTCGCCGTGTGATGACCGTGCTCCGCGCGGTCGGCGGCCCCTTCGAACAAGCGAGCATCGACGAAGCCTACCTCGACGTGACCGAAGCCACAGGGGCCGATTGGGACAAGGCCTTGGCTTTGTGCGAGGGCCTGCAACGCGAGATTGTTGACGCGACGGGCCTGACGGCCTCCTTTGGGCTCGGTCCGACGCGCCTTCTGGCGAAAATGAGCAGCGAGGAGCAGAAGCCACAGGGCCTCTTTCGCCTCATGCCCGGTGACGCTTCTGCCTTCTTCGAAGGTCGATCCTTGCGGGAAATCCCCGGCATCGGTCCGGCAACGGCCACCACCATGCAAGAATGGGGTGTTCAGACGGTGGACGAGGCCTATGGCCTCGGCGAGTTAGCTTTGGCTCGCATGGTTGGGCCACGGTTCGCTGCTTGGTTGATGGCGGTGGTCGAAGAGCGCACCAGCGACGACGTGAGCGTCTTGCGCTCTCGAAAGTCCATCGGAAAAGAGACCACGTTCGAGCGGGATCAGCACGACGAAGAGCAGGTCCTCGAGCACCTGCTTACCTTGGTCGAGCGTGTCATGGAACGCGCCTCTGAACTGGGCGTCGTTGGGCGTTTGGGCGAGGTCAAATTGCGCTACAAGGGCTTTGACACGCGCACGCATCGACGCTCGATACCTGTGGCCATGGACGACCCTTCTGTGTTCAAGAGCCTCGCCACGCGGTTGTTTGCCACCAGCCTCGAGCGCGAGCGCCCCGTCCGTTTGGTCGGCTTCCGCCTCGGGGATTTGGAGGATCCTCCAACGCGCCAGGTGACCCTTGAGCGGTTCAAGGCGTCCTCAAGCGAGTCGGTGCATGGACGTGAGGACGGGTCGGAAGGCCTCGAGTGAACCGGGAAGGTCCATGCCCTCGATGGGTTGGTTCAACGCGATGCCTTGTTCCCGCTTGGTC
>QQSJ01000014.1 GCA_003602635.1 Candidatus Poseidoniales archaeon | reverse complement strand
AACACCTTCCAGAACCCCAACGCCGAGGCTTTCGACGAGTCCTCAGCCGACGCCTTCGACATGGAATTGGCGCGCGCCACGCCCGAGGAAAAGGCCGCGTGCCTCGAGCGAACCACCGCCCTTCAGAGCCGCGATCTGGACGCGACCAACGAAGCGCTGACCCGCCTGCAAGGCGTGGCGCGCTCCGGCGGGAACGTGTTTGAGGAATTGATGGAGACCGTCAAAGTCGCGAGCCTCGGTCAGATCTCTAACGCCCTGTTCGAGGTCGGCGGCCAGTACCGTCGCAACATGTGACCAGTTCCGACCTTCATATGTTCTCAAAGAAAAATCCTCCACATGGACGGATTGACGGACGAGCATGCGCGGGGCAACGAAGACGACTTTGAACTTGAGACGGAGGACTTCAACGCGACCTTTGATCTGGGCAACACCCAGGTCAGCGTGGACCTTTTCGCGTTCCACCGAACCAACAAAGGCGCTCTGTCAGCGCTTCGCCGAGCCTCGACCACCCCGTGCCTCCGCGCGCGCAAGGAACTGATGAAGGGAGAGGACATCCACAACCACTCCCGATTTTTCCCCTCCCATCTTGGCGACCTGATGATGGTCCTCTTGCAAGAACGTTGCAAGGACGAAAACCACCCATGGACGCTGATTCGTGAATTCCACAAGGACGACTCCACGATGGAGCGTCTCCCGTCCTACTCCCGTGTGAACCTTGGTTCCCGCGGCGTCTATGAGGTGGCCCTCGACGCTGAGGTCCACCTCGACATGGGGACCCACGGCGCGGTGCTCTACATGACCCACGACGGCGACGGCGACCGTCGTTTCCACTTCGGTGTCCCGAAGTCGCAACGCCTCGAAGCCGACCGTTTCTTCGAGGAACTTGAGGAGGGCGTCTTCTCCACCCTGCTCAAGGGTCTGGTGATGACGAGCACCTACCGCGTGCTCGACCGCTCGGCTTACCACGACGAACGGCTGACCTTGTCCAAGGACATCGAGGACGCCATCGACCGCGAAGTGATTCAGTACGTCCCGCTCATGGCCGAACTCGAAAGCATCGGCATCCCCTCCTCCCGTGGCGTGCTTCTCGTCGGCGAACCTGGAACGGGGAAGACGATGATCGTCAAGCACATCATCCGAAGCCTGGCCGAGTTGAGCATCATCGTGGTCACCCCCGATGAGCTTGGACGCGGTTCCATCCGACGCATCTTCCAGCACGCACGCCGCATGTCGCCGTGCATGGTTGTGTTGGAAGACATCGACAACGTCGGAGCCATCTCCCGTGACATCGCGCAGCACCCCATCCTCGGTGAGTTGCTCGTCGCCATGGACGGCACCGACGGAAATTCGGGCGTCATCGCCGTGGCCACCACGAACAACCTGAACCTGCTCGACGGCGCCATCCGCTCTCGGCCGGGCCGCTTTGACCGCGTGATTGCCGTCGAGGCGCCGGCCTCCGACGTGCGACGCAGCATGCTCACGCGCCAACTCGACACCTTCGGTGGCCGACCCGAGGACCTCGACATGCGTTGGTTGGTCCGCGAGACGGAAGGCCTGACGGGCGCCTACCTCAACGAAGTGGTCAAGTCGGCCTTCATCCGCTCCCGGCAGCGAGGTTCGACGTCCATCGAAGTCCTTGACGTCGAGGCCGCCGTGACCGATGTCGTGGGGTCCCGCAAGATGGCCACGGAAGGCCGACGCGCCTCCTCGTCCCACTCTGCACCCCCGTCGCAATTGTTTGCATGAGGGGCAAAGGTCGCAAAATCGGCCTCCAAGCAACATCGTATTGAGGAAGCCACTATAACCTCACGAAGAAGCATGGGTCAGGGAGAATCTTCGCCCTGGTGAATGCAGCCTTGTCGTGCAAAAAACAACTCCCTTCGTACCTTGGTCGGAGGGATCACGCGTTGGAAGCCGACCTTCAGGGGAGGCTTGATGCCGGGCACCGCGTCTTTGCTGTTGGAGACGTCCACGGCCATCTTGCCACGCTTCGCGCCTTGATTCACCGCCTCAAACTCGGTGAAGAGGACCGCCTTGTTCTCTTGGGGGACGCCATCGATCGCGGCCCAGACGCTGCTGGGGTTGTGGCGCTGATTCGCAACGACCCCCGCCTGTTGACCCTCCTTGGAAACCATGAGCGGATGGCCACAAAATGCCTGCAAGACGACGGCCGCATCGAGCTTTGGCCCCCGTGGATGCAACGTGGTGGTGGGGCCACGTGGGGGTCCTACATCGTCCGCGCAGAAGGAGACCTGCATGTGGCGAAGCATACGTTCGCCGACGACCTCCTCTGGATGGATGCACTCCCAACGGAAATCGTGCTGGACGACGTCAGATTGGTGCACGCAGGATACGACCCTCGCAAACCGTTGGAGGCGCAAACCGAACACGAGTTGCTCTGGATCAGACGGCGGTTCTACCGTCATGATGCACCCTTGGACCCACGCAGAACGGTCGTCTTTGGTCACTCGACGACCACAAAATTCGGTTCACGGCCGGGCGACGTGGCGTTCAGCCACGTGCGTCTTCCGGATGGAAGGCCGTCATGGCTTGCCATGGACGTGGGAGCGTACAACCACGTCGATCCTGGCCTCGCATCGGTGAACCTTCGTTCCATGCGCATCGAGCGTCAGCGCACCCTTCGCTCCGAGCGATGGTTTGACGCCCCCGAACGTCGTGAGGCCCCGGTGAGTGATTTCGTCGGCCTTCGCACGCTTGAATCCAAACGAGACCGCCGGGTTCGACCCCGCTCGAGCGGGTACGCCACGGTGGCAGGGTTGGTCCTTCCTCGTGACGGGTCGTGCCGTTCATGGGCTGAATCCCAAGCGGCCATCGCAGCCAACGAACTCCCTCCGACGACCTGGCGTCGGCTCCGGGCGGCGACCTCCCCCTTGCGGCCTCAGGCGCCGGTGTTGAGTCAGCGTCAAGCCGCTCAGCAGCATCGCATCCTGCTCGGCCCGGGGCGCCCTCCTGAACGAACGCATCCCGTCCTCCCTCCACCTGAGAACTACCGCGTCATTCGCCGAAAATCGGAGGCAAAGGTCGCGAATCCGACGATTTTCAGAAAGATGATGCGCGCTTGATGCAATATTGCGAACATTCAAGAGTGAATACGGTGATTTCACCTCATGGCGCAACGCGACCCACAAACGGCCCTGCTCATGCACCTCCTCGAAGGAGCGACGACACCTTTGGCTCGAGCCATGGCCACGGCGGTCGCAGATCGCCCCCGCGTGCTGCGAGCGCAACAAGCATGGGACCGGTTGTACACCGAGTGACCCGACAGCGTGAAGCCCGGGGCACCAATCGAGGTGTGTGTCCAGCGTCCTCTTCCCAGCGCTGTTGGGCGCTGGAACGGTCTTCGTCATCGGCGCCATCAGCCCCGGGCCAAGCCTTGCCGTGGTGCTAAGGAACACCTTGGCCGGTGGGCGACGGCGCGGCGTGGCCTGCGCGCTTGGACACGGCCTCGGCTTCGGAGCCTACGCCATGATCGCGGTGTTCAGCTTGATCGCTGTGCTCGAAGCGGCGGAGCAAGCCTTGCCCGTGCTGCGCGTGTTGGGCGCGGCCATGCTGCTGGTGTTTGCCTGGTTGACGTGGTCCAACGCCAACGGCCATCTGGAGACGGAACCGGACGCTGCGGTTTCAAGCAAGAGCGGTTTTGCCGAAGGAGCCACCATCGCCTTCCTCAACCCGAAGATTGCGGTGTTCATGCTCGCCGTGCTCTCGCAAGTGCTGGAACCGGGGATGACCTTGTGGACCAAAGCGGCCATCGGCGCCTTGGGCATGGTGATCGACACCACCTGGTACGTGCTGGTGGCGGTGTTCCTCTCCAGCAAACGGCTTGAAGACGTCTTGGAGCGGCGAGGCGTGGCTTTGAACCGAGGGCTTGCGGTGGCGTTGGCAGGATTGGCCCTCTGGACGCTGGGCCACGTGTTCCTTGTGTAGGACGTTGGCCTTTCTCGGGATTAATAGAATCTGTTAAATTCTTATTAGCAGGCCGCGGGCCATGGTCATGGCCAACGAATCCACCGAAGTGATTGAGGAAATCATCCCGCTCGACCCCTCGCAGGAATACGACACCATCGTCGTTGGAGCAGGCGCTGCAGGCATTGGCGCGGCCATCGCGCTGATGCATGCCGGTGTGGAGAAGTTCTTCGTGGTTGATCGCGACACCGTCGGTGCGTCCTTCGACAAGTGGCCGGCTGAAACCCGCTTCATCACCCCCTCCTTCCCGAGCAACTCGATCGGTATGCTCGACCTGAATTCCATCGCCGTTGGTGTTTCTCCTGCCTTCAGCATGAAGGTCGAGCACCCGACGGGTCAGCAATACGCCCAACATTTGCGCAACATCTCGACCTTCTTCGAGATTCCAATTCTGGAGCATACAAACGTCAACGCCATCGAAAAGAGCGGTGACCTGTTCCATTTGCACTTTGATGAAGGGAGTTTCATGGCCAAGAACGTCATTTGGGCTGCAGGTGAATTCCAGTACCCCAAAACCACGGCCTTCGATGGCGTCGAGCTTTGCCGCCACACGGCCACCGTGCCGTCCTACGCTGAATTGGAAGGTGACGACGTGCTGATCATCGGAGGGTACGAGAGCGGCGTTGATGCAGCATACCATCTTGCTGACAACGGGAAAAACGTCCACGTCTTTGACCGAGGCGACCCTTGGGGAGAAGGAAGTTCAAACCCAAGCATCGCCTTGGCGACCTACACCATCGAGCGCACGCGGCATGCATGCTTCGCTGAACACGTGAGCCTGCACCCCAACACCGGCGTCAAGCAGGTGACCTTCTCCGACGGCACGTACGAATTGACCACGGAAGAAGGCGACGTGTTCCGCTCCAAAACCCAGCCCTTGTTTGCTGGTGGATTTGAGGGAAGCCACACCTTCGTGTCCCACCTCTTTGATTCGCGCCAGGACGGTTTTCCTGAACTCAGCGAGCAGGACGAATCCACCACCCACCCCGGCATGTACCTGTGTGGGCCTGCCATCCGTCACGGCAACGAAAACTTCTGTTTCATCTACAAATATCGGCAACGGTTTGGCGTGGTGGCTGCGGCCATCGCCTCCTCACTCGGCTTGGAAACCGAGGAATTCATCGAAGCCTACCGTGGCTGGGGCATGTTCCTGGACGACCTCTCATGTTGCGGCCAGGAGTGTTTGACGTGCTGACCAGCAACGAAGCCCCCGAAAGCCACGTGGGATCACGCAAAGCGACCATGATGAGTTTCGAATGGCTCGGCCAAACCGCCGCCAGTTTGTGCTGGATCATCAGCGTCTTCGTGTACGGGTTGTCCTCCACAGGAGATTGGTTGCAATTGGGAGCTGCGTCATGCTGGATGGTGGCCAACCTCGCCACGCTGGCCTCCGCGAAGGCATGAACCTTCGTACGCTTTGGCTCAACGCTGGCAAGCGGAACAAAAGAAGGTCGAACGGCCTGATTGAACGATGCGCTGAACGGGTTGACCACAGAACACGCCATCCCTTCCTGGGCACGGCTGACCTTCACGGTCGTAAACCCGGAAACTGTGAGGGAAATACCCCAATTCCCCTTCGACGCCTCGGAAATCAGAGAGCGTCGACCCTCCGGCTTCAATCGCTTCACTGAGCACGTCACAACATGACGCCCAGAGGGCTTCAAGCCGTTCTGTTGGTTGATCGGCACCGCGGACAAGCGTCCCGCTTTGGCGACGCGGAGAGAGACCGGCGCGATGCAAGGCTTCGCAAACGTAGATGTTCCCCAATCCCGCGACAATGCGTTGGTCAAGCAGGGCGGTTTTGAGGGGCGTTCGCCGTCCTGCAAGCGCTTTTGCAAGCACTTCCGGATTCCACAGCGGTGCGCCGTCCATCGTGCCCTCAAGGGCCAAGGGTTCGGGCCCGATGTGAGCCATGCCCCGGAGGACCTCGTCGATGCCTTGGTGCAATTCAATCCAACCAAACCGACGCGGGTCGGTGTACACGGCCACGTGACCGTCTTCGAAACGCAAGACGAGGTGGTCATGCTTGCCCAAGCCACCCTCGGCGTCCGGTGCGTTCACCGTTCGGTGATAGACGCCGAGCGTTTCTCCCTGTGATGCACGGTGCAAGGTCCAACGTCCTGACATGCCAAGGTGCGAGAGCATCACTTGCCCGTCGTCCATGTGGACGACCAGATGCTTGGCACGCCGTTGAACGGCACGGACGGTGGCGCCCTCGAGCCTCGCCTCAAGATCTGGAGGGAAAGGAAATCGGAGGTCGGGCCGACGCTGTTCGACGGAGGCAATGCGTCGGCCGGTCCATGCTTCTGCCAGACCCCTACGAACGGTCTCCACTTCTGGAAGCTCAGGCACGCTCTGACCTCCCAACGACAAAGAGAAGATGATCGTCCTCGAAGCCCTCGAGGTCGATGACTTCGTCCAGCACCAGTTCTGCTGCACCGAGTTCCTCCTCGACCTTGACCCGCAAGGCTGCTGCATCCGTGCCGCGGTCGCTCTCGACCTTCAGGGAGAGCAACCCACGCCCACCGGGAAGGAGGAAGCGCTGGCAGGCGGCCGTGAAAATTGAGGCTTGGTGCGCTTGAGCCACGTCTTGGAACACCCATGAAGCCCCATGAGGCAGCCACATGCGCCACGCTTCTTGACGCCGAGCGTCACCAAGCACCGGGACAAGGCCTGGGCGTGCATGGGCAAGGCGGGTTAAATCACGCAAGCATCGGGGCGAATGGTCGACGGCCACCACGCGACCTTGCGCTTGGCCGTGGCAGACAACGTCGTGGATGTGGCTTACCGTTGTCCCGTGCCCTGCGCCGAGGTAGAGCACGTGCGATCCGGGTGCTGGCAGGAGGCGTTCGGGGGCAGCGTCGGTCCGCAAGAGACCGGAGGAGACCTTGGAACGACGCGGGTCCCAACGGCGCCATTCACCGTCTTTGGCCTTGCGAAGCGTCTCACCGTACACGGAGGAACGAGGGTTCGCCGACCACGTCCATGGCGCTGCTCGTTCGATGCGCACGGCCTCGGTCAACCTCCGTCCGGGAGGCTTGCCAAACGAACGCCCCATGCTCAACGCCCCCGGGAACGGGATGGGGGTCGTGGGTGGGCGGCCCTGATGGCCATGACTTTCGCCTCCACTTCCGCTACGTCCTCGTCCGTCAGCGGCGTGCCTTCGTACGCGTCGAGCCGGGCCGCGATGCTGCATCGGCCTGCCAAGGTTCTGGCCACCTTCCCGCGAACCCATTGCGGTGAACGCATGACCCAAGGATGCGCGAACAGGAAGCCGTGTTTGGGCGGAGGCGAGCCGGTCTTGAGGTGGGCGAAGAAGGCCTTCTCCGCACCGAGCACCTGAACGGTGCTCGAGGGCAGCCGCGCCAACCGATCGCGCCCGCCTGCGCCCACGGAAAGGCGGGCCGCCAGCATTGGCCCTACGAGGAGGCTGAGGCTCGGAAGGTGCTCCTCAGCCAAGGTCCGTAACGCGGCTTCCAGACGGTCGAGACGGGCTTGAACGTCCACCGCGGCCGCGCCGTGGTCCCTCAGGCTGCGCCACTCGGAGCGCGCCGGCATGTGAAGCGGGTTGCTCAAGTTGAGGTGGCGGGCAAGTCCACCCAAATCATCCGCTTCACCAAGCGCTCGCGCGGTACCGAGGCGGTCTTGATCCAAATCGAGGTCTGGGAGGAACAGGCCAAGCCATTCAACAAGGCGCGAGAGGCGCACGTTGCTCGATTGACGCACCTCTTCCATCGCGCGATGAAGGTGCTCCAACCGCCGGTCCAAATCCCCGGCTGCATCGGCCACCCCACGTTCTGCAAGCCGGATGGCCGCTTGGTCGAGGAACACCAAGTCTTCTGCACTCACCTCGGGCAACATGCCCATGCCAATCGGTTCGACCGTGGCTTCAGGGAAACGTTCGAGCAACTGGGATGCTTCAGGTGTCAACCGCCCTTGAGTGACGCGTTCAAGCCGCTCAACCGCCCCTTGCACACCACCGCCGCCGGTCCACCGAAGTCGATCGACCTCCACGTCGTCCTCGTTGACGAGGATCGCGACGAACCAATCGTGGAAGAGGCGCACGTTGCGACGAGCAGGCCATGAGCCAAGACCCTTCGCTCCCTTGCTTGACAGGGCGAAGTGTCTAAGAGACGGGACGTCGGGCTTTCTCCATGTTCTGTCCGAAGTGCGGGACCTTGTCCTTCCCTTCTCCGTCCGGCGACATCGCATGCACGAACTACAAGTGCGGCTACACTGGCCCTGCAAAGTTGGTCGTGAAAGGTGCAGACGGCAAGAAGGTCGACCTCAGCAAAGCGAAGTCGAAAACCAATGCCGTTGACCGGGAATACGAAGTGATCAAGGATTCCGACAAAGCGCGCGGTGTGCTGACGAGGGGGAGTTACCTCTGTCCAAAGTGCGATTGTGATGAGGTGTATTCCTACCTCGAACAAACACGCTCCTCCGATGAACCGGAAACGCGCATGCTCACCTGCAAGGAATGCGACCACGGCTGGCGCGAGTACTGATCACGACTCACCGCGGCCTGAACGGTACGCATCCAGCACCGCTCGGGCAATGGCTTCTGGGTCGTTGACGATTTGACGGTCGATCACCGTTGACCCGACAAAAGCATCACCGGCGACGACAGAATCCTGCATGGACAAGCCCTTCCCGTCTTCACGCGAGGCCTGTCGCTCCATGTCCCCCTCGAAACGGGTCTGTGCGGCTTCGAGCAACACGATTTCTGCACGGCGTTCGACGAGGTCATGTTCCAATCGAGTGACGTGCCGCCGGGTTTCCGAGAGTTCCTCCTCCAAAGCCGCGGCGCGCGCGTTCGCTTCGGACACCTGGCGATGGACGGCGTCGAGCACCTGTTGGAACGAGGCGGGGGTCGTTCCAGCCGGCACCGGAGACAAAGGATCCAATCCTGGATTCAGCCCCCGCCCCTCGATCATGGTGGGAGGTGGGTGGGGTTGGACTGAGCCGGGCGCGAACACGGCCGGATAGGCGAGGATGTACTGGGTCACTGGCGCTGGCTGCCATTGTTGGCCTCGGCGGAGGCGGCGCCAACGTGAGCCGAGCGCGATGGACTGGAGCCAACGTGCCAAGAGGTGGAACTCAATGAACCCCAAAACGATGGCCAGCGTTAGCAGCGAAGGTTCGTCGCCGTAGTACAGGATGAGGTCCCAGAGCACGGCGAGAAAAAACCCGAAGAGGATGACGAGCACCCCGAGGCCGACGGTTTGCGCCCAAAGAGCACCACGGTGAACGTTGGCGAACGCCTCGTCGGACATGCGCGCATGCACGCGCACGCGTGTGAAGTAGGGCATCGTGATGAGCAACACCCCGATGAGGAGCGCGAGGGGGCGGGTCACCCAATAGCCAACCTCGAGAAGGAACGTTGCGTCGCTCATGGGGTGACGCTCCGTTCCACAAAGGAACATTCACCCGGGTCGGACAAGAAGGTATCGAGGTTCAGTATCCTTCTTGCTCAACACGTGGCGCGAGGAAGTACTTGACCGACCCGCTGCCGTCGCTGAAGGTGAAGTCCATCGCCAACGGGAAGTTCTCTCCAAACGCGATGGTGACGCTTTCGATGCTGTTGAACACCTTGCCAAGGGGCACCAAGTAGGTGAGGCTGTATTGCGACTTCGCTGGGCTGTCGCACGTGATGCCCTGCAGTTCGTCGTGCCCATAGACGACCGTCACCGAATCGTTGGGTCCCGAGACGTGGATGGTGAACTTCTCCGGATCGATGGAGAGGGTCACAAGATCGCCAACTTGCCGCGCAGCACGGAAAGCCTGAGCGAGTTCTGAACCACGGATGGTCACGCTGCAGGGGAGGTCGAGGTTCGGGAGGTTTGGGGGATTGAGGGTGTTGTTGTCCAAGGGACGAGAACTACGGTCGATTTTTCCGAGGTTCATCAGCACGTCACCCTTGCCATCGTAGGTCATGGAAATGATGTCGTCGGCGCTGCCGAGGCTGATGAGTTCCTTCAGTTTCTTCATCTCAAGGCCCACCATGGCGTCTTCGACTTCCCAGGTCTCGAACGCCACGGCGTCAACGTCGAGCTTGACCATGGCCACGTGGGATGGGTCCACCACGCGGATGTTGAGGCCATTTTCGCTGAAATCGAAGCGGGCCTCTTCCACCACGATGCTGATGGTATCGGCGATGCGGGAGAGGAGCTCTTGTCGAGCAGTGACGTTTAGCATGCTAGCACCTGTTTTGCCTCCTCCTTCGACGGCTTATGAACATCACCGGGCGCAGGCGCGGAGTGCTGCGAAGCAGGCCGCAATTCTAAGAGGGGAAGCACCACGGCGAAGCGTGGACGACGACGAGGCCCGCATCGGAAGCGCCGAGCCGGTCACGGGGCCGGACGGTCAACCGTACCGCGTGGCCATTTTGGTGCCGACCATCAACAACGCCGACGAATTGGACGGCGTGCTCGGCCGCCTGATGCGCCAAACCTACCCCTCCTACGAGATCGTGGTCTCGGACTCAAAATCCCACGACCACACCCGTGAGGTCTGCGAAAAACACGGCGTCACATGGTTCGATGACGATTCAACCAACCGTGCCGACGCGTGCACCAAGGCCCTCCAGACCATGGACCACGACCTCGTGCTCTTCACCGACGACGATACCGTTCCGCCCATCGATTGGGTGGAAAACCTCGTCCGCTGGTTCGCCGACCCCGACGTCGGTGGCGTGGGCGGCCCAAACTTTGCTCCGGATCACGACCCGTTCGGGGCCAAATGTGCTGACGTGGCGTTCTGTACGCGCTTCATGACCGCAGGCACCCGATACGGTGCACGCCCGAAAGGCGAGTTGGTTCCCATCAGCCACAACCCAGGCGTGAACTGCGCTCACCGGATGGCCAACCTCAGGGAAGTCGGTTTCTTCGAATCCGGCTGCATTGGGGCAGAGGACGTGGTGCTGGACGCCAAGATTCAGCGAGCAGGCCACAAGCTGTTCATGGATCCGTCCAACGTCATGCCGCACCGACGGCGTCGCCCGTTCAAGCCGTACATGAAGCAAATGCGAAATTACGGCTACACCCGGATGGTCGCCAACAAACGATGGCCGGAAATCGCTGCATGGTCACACACCGCGGTGGGTTTGTTCCCTTGGCTTGTCGTGGCTTCGGCCCTCGCCATGCTGGCGGGAGCCGCCTTGGGCGGGGCCGCGCCAGAATTGTGGTTCAGCCTCGCCGGTGCATGGGACCTGCCTCGCATCGCCTTCCATGGCACCTTGGGCCTCGCCGCCCTGTACGTGGCCATCGCTTGGCTCGGTGCGGCCACGGGCACGAGCCCTCACCGTTCCATCGGAACGGTCGCCCTTGCGCCTCTCTTCGTGTTCCTTGCCCACTGGGCCTACGGACAAGGCGTGAACAAAGCGTGGCGAGAAATTCGCCGCACCGGTGGCGCCGCAGGCGTCGGGCGCCAAATTGACGACCGAACACGAAGCGTTTGACGCAACCCTGTTGGTCTTGACCACACCGTCTGCCCTCTGATGACGGAGGACGGCGAACCCCGTTTGACCGATGGAGAGGAGATTTGGAGCGCGTTGCGAACGGCCATTGGTGGCCTTGCCGTGCTCGATTTGATCACCATGATCATCGTCTCCGAAGCGATGGAAGACGCGTCTTGGCAGGGCATGAGCGTCTCGGTCTGGGCCATCGTCATTGGCGTGCCCATCTTCGCCTTGCTGAGCGCCTTGACGCTCTTTGGCGATCGAATCATTCTTCGGAATCAGACGTGACTTCAGCGCCCATATCGCCGGTTTGGATGGTCCACTGGCTGGCGTACACGCCGTTCACGTCCAGCAATTCGTCGTGCTTTCCACGCTCAACGATGGCACCGTCGACCATCGCGAGGATCTCGTCGGCGTTGCGGATTGTGGAAAGGCGATGCGCCACCGCGATGGTCGCGCGTTGGGCGTTGGTGGCCAGGAGGTTCTCCTGTATGCGGCGTTCTGTTTCTGCGTCCAGCGCACTGCTGGCTTCGTCCAGAATGAGCAAACTGGGTTCCTTCAACACGGCTCGGGCCAAACTGACGCGAGCGCGCTGGCCCCCGGACAATTTGCTGCCGCGGTCACCAACCATCGTGGACAAGCCCTGTTCAAGGTCCTGAACGAAATCCCATGCACCTGCGGTCTTCAGCGCAGCCTCGACACCGGCGGCGTCGGTCTTGATGTTGTAACGCACGTTGTCCTCCACCGTACCGTGGAACAGGAACGGTTCCTGCGACACAAATCCAATGGCGTCACGAACCGAATCCAACGTGAACGAGGATACCGGTCGGTCGTTGATGAGCACCTCACCCTCGTCTGGCGTGTAATACCGCATCAGAAGCTTCAGGATGGTGGTTTTTCCCGCACCGGTGTGACCCATCACGCCGAGGAAATCACCGGCGTCCACCTTGAAGGAAATACGGGACAGGACGGGAAGCGTGGTGGAGGGATAGGCGAAGGTGACGTTGCGGAACTCCACCGAACGGATGCCACCTTCGAGGGGCACGGCACCTGGCTCGTCAACGATGGTCGGTTCGAGGTCCACGGCGGCGAAGACACGGCGTGCCGCCGCTTCGCCCCGCTGGAGTTGGTTCACAAGGATGCCGAAGATGAACAGCGGCATCGTCATCCGGGTGGAGATGAGCAGGAAGGTCACCAACTCACCTGTGGTGATCTCCCCGGCTTGGGCCAAGCGACCCCCAGCCACGGTGAGCAACCCAAAGGCCACGCCAGCGATGGCGTAAATCCCGGGAAGGAAGCGGTTGCGGTCTTGGCTGGCACCGATGGCTTGGTCCCGGTATTCTCCGGACTCACGCTGGACGCGGTTTGCTTCCCAGGATTGTGCGTTGTAGGCCTGAACGACCGCGATGCCAGAGATGAGGTTCTCGAGGACCGAGGTGATGCCGCCGGTGGATTCCCGCTGTTTCCTGTACCGGCGTTGGACACGCGTGGAGAACCAATAGACGAGGGGGATGATGAGGGTCAGGGGTCCGAAAATCACGGCGGCCAGCTTCCACGACATGGACAGCAGAATGAGGAACGCGAATCCGAAGGTGACCACGATCCTGATGATCGAGGTGGAGGAATCTGCAACGACGTCCTCCAACTGGTTCACGTCCGAGGACAGCACGGACATGATCTGCCCGGTTTGACGCAAGTCGTAGTAGGAGGCTTCCATCGCGATCAGCGAACGGGTGGCGTCCATCCGAAGGTCGTGTTGAATCTTGTAGCCGAGGGTTTGCCACGAATACTCAGAGATGCCTTGGAACACGGCCAGCATCACGAAGGAAACGAAGATGATCACGCCGTAGCCCACGGCCGGTTGGTCAAAGGCCGTGACAAAGTCGACCACAGGGCCCAGCCCAGCGATGGCGTTGGAGGTGAAGTGATCCACCGCCCAACCGATGGCGATGAACGGCAAGAGGTCGGCAGCACGGGCACACGCGTTGGCGAGCATACCGGTCGCAAGACGGCGCGGGTAGGCGGTCGCATAAGGAACGACACGCCACAATTGACGGCCCATCACGGCCACCCGGTCGTTGATGTCCTCCGGCGACATCATGTCGCCACCGCCGCCGCCTCGTCGCATGGTTTGCGGTCGGCGAATGGCCTTTCAACGCTCGTGTTCCTGCTGCGTCGTTCGACCAATGCTTGATGAGGGTTCAGCAAAAGCAGAACACATGACCGACCGAGCTGCACGTGCCCTGCTCTTCAGTGCGCTGATGCTTATTCAGGTGCTCGCACCGTTGGCCACCGCCACGCCAAACCAAGGGCCAGAGCGTGTCCTTGACACGGACCTCGACCCGGTCCTGCTCGACGCCTTCGGCGTGAAACCCCAAGGGGACCTTGCTGAAGGTTGGTTTGCACCAACCGAAGCAGGACGTGTCGATCTTGCTCACCGGACGTCGGCTCTTGTGGCGCCGTCCGATTGGGCCGATTGGACCGGCGAACAGGGCCTGCTCGACGGTTGGTATGTGCTCGGAACGACGTGGCCGGTGCCCACCACGTGGGAGGGCGATTTGGCCGAGGCTGGAATTGAATGCGGCTCGTTCCTCCCACCTGCCGCCTTCCACTGCGACATCAGTGGGATGGAACCGGCTGAACTCGAAGCCCTCGGCGTCCGTGGCCTCCAGCGCCTCGCCCCCTCCGACCGCGTGCAAGAGGGATTGCTTGAGACCCTCTTCGACCATGATGGCCCGGTCTTGGCCAGCGCCATGCTGTCCGGCGAGCGCTTGCCGGAAACCTTGCCACAGAGCGTGGATGTCTTGAGCCATTCAGGGCGTTTCGTCACCTTCCTGCTGACGGCTGAAGGATTGTCAGAACTCCTTCACGAACCCGCCCTTGAATGGGTGGAACCACGGCCATGGTACGTCAATTTCAACGATGAAGCACGCCACATCATGAACGTCACTGGCGTCTCTTCGAGCACCAACATGGCGGCCAACACGGCCGGATGGACGGGACTCGACGGGACCGGCGTCATTGTGACGGTGGCCGACACGGGCTTGGACAACGGCGTCAACAACTCCAACATGCACCCTGATTTTGCCGACCACATCGTCGATGTGGTGTCCTTTGGGGTCCCGTCCGGAACCTGCTCCTTCTACGGCCTTTCCACCTGCAACGACGGTGCCGCCGACGAGTGGTCCGGTCACGGAACGCACGTGGCCGGTTCTGTGCTTGGCGACGGCACCCACAGCAACGGAGCCATCCAAGGTGCCGCGCCTGAGGCGCGCCTTTACTTCCAAGCAATTGAGACGGAAGCCACCATCAGCGGTACCACCGACGGCTACCTTCTCGGTATTCCGAACAACCTCTACGACCTCTTTGAGCCGGCCTACGACAACGGTTCCCGCGTGCACACCAACTCGTGGGGATCCGCGGTGAACGGACAATACACGACGTCCTCTGCACAAGCCGACGCGAGCGCTCACATCCTTTGGGACATGGCCATCCTTTTCGCGGCAGGAAACGAAGGCACCGACGGCAACAGCGACGGTGAAGTGGACCTTGACAGCATGTCATCACCGGGCACCGCCAAGAACGTCATCACCGTTGGTGCCACCGAAAACGACCGTTCCTCAGTCAGCGCGACCTGGGGTGGATGGTGGCCTGGCGACTATCCGTCCAATCCCGTGAACGGCGACAAGATGGCCGACAACATCGAGGGCATGGCGGCGTTTTCGAGCCGTGGACCCACAGACGACAGTCGCGTGAAGCCGGATGTCTCGGCACCCGGCGCGTGGATTTTGAGCACGAAATCACGTGACACCACCAGCGCGGGCTGGGGCGCGTACAACACCTCCTACACCTACATGGGCGGCACCAGCATGGCCACGCCATTGACGGCCGGAGCAACGGCCCTGTTGATCCAGCATTTGTCCGACAACCTTGGGCACACGTCCCCTTCCTCTGCGCTGGTCAAGGCCATCCTTGCAAGTTCGTCGACGGACATGGAAGGGCAGTACAGTTCCTCCACCAACGGAGCCGGAGAAACCGCACCAAACGGCCACGAAGGGTGGGGTCGCGTGGACATGTGGACCGCCATCAACGCCTCCTTTGTGGACAACGAGAGCGTCAGCACCAACGACGAGCGCGGGTGGAGTTTCAACGTCCCAAGCGGAGCGGACGACTTCCGCGTGATGTTGGCGTGGACCGACCCCGCCTCCACACCAGCGGCTTCGAGCCATCTTGTGAACGACCTCGATCTGGCCGTGAAAGACCCCAGCGGCACCTGGACCAACCTCTCAAACAACGCCGACAACCTTCGCGGATTGACCTTCACCTCACCGGCTCAAGGTACGTGGGAAGTCCACGTCATCGGAACGAGCGTGCCGCAGGGCGGGCCGCAAATGTTTGCGATGACCCTCAGTGAAGACTGGACGCTGACCAACCTTACCCAAGACGCGGATTTGGACGGCATCGAGGACGACGACGACGATTGCCCCAACACCTACGGGCGGTCCACCATCGACCGAAGCGGTTGCCCAGACACCGACAACGACGGGTATTCGAACCAAGACACAAGCTGGACCCTCGCCAACGGTGCAGACGCCTTCCCCGCTGACCCCACGCAATGGGCCGACGGCGATTACGACGGATACGGCGACAACGGGGCTGGATTCCAGCCAGACGGGTGCACGTCCGTCGCCGGAAATTCGACCCAAGACCGCTTTGGTTGCATCGACAGCGACGGCGACGGATGGTCCGACCCCGGCGTAGGTTACACCGTCGAGCAAGGTGGCGATGCGTGCGACGCGATTCAAGGCCCTTCATGGCGTGACCGCAACGGGTGCGCCGACGAAGACGGCGACGGTGCCTCTGACCCAGATCCAACCGGTGCTTCCTCCTCCAACGGCAGCACTTGGAGCATCAGCGAGGGGGCCGACGCCTTCCTTGGCGACGACACCCAATGGCGGGATACGGACGGCGACGGATACGGCGACAACCCCGCTCCTGCCACCGATCCAGACGGTTGCCCAACGCTCTTTGGCGACTCAACCTCGGACCGATTGGGTTGTCCAGACACTGACAGCGACACCTACTCTGACCCTGACACCGGCTTCACGGTCGCCAACGGAGCGGATGCGTTCCCAAACGACACCACGCAATGGGCCGACCAGGACGGCGACGGATACGGCGACAACGCCACAGGGACCCAACCCGATGCGTGCCCAACCGTTCCCGGGACGTCAACCGAAGCCAACCGCCTCGGTTGCCCTGACGGCGACGGCGATGGATGGGCCGATGTGGACGATGCCTTCCCCTTCGAAGCATCACAGTGGGTGGACAGCGACCTTGACGGATACGGTGACAACGCCTCTGGCGCACAACCTGACGGGTGCCCCACCACGTACGGTTCGTCAGCCAACGACCGATTGGGTTGCCCCGACGCAGACGGCGACGGGTTCTCTGACCCAGATTCAAGTTGGACCACTGGCCAAGGCGCCGACGCATGGCCCACGGATGCAACGCAGTGGGTGGACGCTGACGGTGACGGATACGGCGACAATCCCTCTGGAACCATGGGCGATGCCTGCCCAGGCGTGACCGGCAGCTCCTCCGTGGACCGCAACGGTTGCCCCGACGGGGACGGCGACGGCTATTCTGACGAGGACAGCGGTTGGTCCGTCACCGACG
Organism: Candidatus Poseidoniales archaeon; assembly: GCA_003602635.1. Lineage (GTDB taxonomy): Archaea > Thermoplasmatota > Poseidoniia > Poseidoniales > Poseidoniaceae > MGIIa-L3. The sequence continues at coordinate 32,799 of QQSJ01000014.1, read as the reverse complement.
GCGCCGATGCCTTCCCAAGCGATGCATCGCGTTGGGCGGACACCGATGGCGACGGGTTTGACGACACCATCGATGACGCGTGCCCCCTGGCTGCGGGAACCTCCTCCCTCGATCGACAAGGATGCCCTGACCGAGACAGCGACGGTTGGTCGGATCCTGACGGCGTGTGGACGGTGGCCGACGGAGCCGATGCCTTCGTGATGGACGGGACCCAATGGGCCGACCAGGACGGAGACGGATACGGCGACAACGCCACCGGCACGCTCGCTGACGATTGCCCCACGCAAGCCGGCAACTCGTGGCAAAACGGTACGCTGGGCTGCCCTGATGGCGACGGCGACGGATGGTCCGACGGTGAAGACGAAGCTCCGAACGACGGAACACAATGGGTCGATACAGACGGTGACGGATACTTCGACAACGCCGGCGGGACCATGCCAGATGCTTGCCCCTACGTGCAAGGGAATTCCACCGCAGCGAACCGCTACGGTTGCCCTGACACCGACGGAGACGGTTGGGACGACAGCATCGACGTGCTCCCCAACCAACCCTCGCAGTGGGCCGATCAAGACGGTGACGGATACGGTGACAACGCCACGGGGCCGGAACCTGATGCCTGCCCAGGCGAATCGGGCACCTCCACCGTCGATCGATTCGGCTGCCCTGACAGCGATAGCGACGGCGTGTCGGACCTCGGCGATGCCTTCCCGAATGACCCATCCCGTACCGCCGACTCGGACGGTGATGGCATCGACGATCCGAGCGATGGATGCCCTGCGTTGGCTGGGACGTCCACAAGCCCGGTCACGGGTTGCCCAGACGCCGACGGAGACGGCGTGGCTGAGGCTCAAACCGGCGTGGACGGCATCGGCGAAGTCACCCTCGGTGATGGCGCCGACCCCTTCCCGAACGATTCCTCGCAATTCACAGACCAAGACGGTGACGGATACGGTGACAACGCCAGCGGCACGGAAGCCGACGCGTGCCCGACGGTGGCCGGAAACTCGTCTCTGGACCGCTTTGGTTGCCCTGATGCCGATGGGGACGGAGCTTCCGACGAAGGCGATGAGTTCCCCAACGACCCCACCCAAATCGGGGACTCGGACAACGACGGGTACGGCGACCTTGCTTCAGGTGAGCAACCCGATGCCTGCCCCGGTGCGGCCGGAACCTCAACGTTGGACCGGTTTGGATGCCCAGACAGCGACGGAGACGGACAGAGCGATCTGAACGACCCGTGGCCGGTCGACGGTGGGGTGTGGTCCGACAGCGACGGAGACGGATACGCCGATCAAAGCGGATCCACGGTGTCCGACGATTGCCCAAACGAGGCAGGAACGTCGTCTCATTCGAGCGCTCGTGGCTGTGCTGACCGTGACGGCGACGGATGGGCCGACGTGGAGGACGATTTCCCCGACCTGGCCACCCAGCAGGTAGACAGCGACGGGGACGGCTACGGAGACAACAACGAGATTGGGGCAGAATCTCCGGATCATTGGCCTCAAGATGCCTCTCGAAACGTGGCTGAGGCGACGCTCGATTGTGCCCTGGTCAATCCCGAGGTGGACCTTGCCGTGGGACCGAAATTTGCCTTCACATGCACCGTGACCCACACGATGAGCGTCCCAGTGACCGCTCGAGTCACGTGGGACGGAGGCTCTGACCTCTTTGGCGGGTCGCGTTCGCAAACGGTGGTCATCGATCCTGAAGCAGAGAATGCTTCCCTGTGGTTTGAGACCGAAGTGGCCCGTGCCGTGCCCATTCAACTGACCGTCACCGTCACCGAGCCCGGCAGCAACGCCGCGATGGACGAGGTGTCGCTCAGCGTGGAGGTCATCGACAGCCGGTTGCTGGAGGTTGACGCACCAACACAAACCGAATGGACGGACGTCTCATGGTGGGTCGATGATGAACGTGGACAGGTGGCCCTCGGCCAAGTCCTGCTCATCGTACTGTTGTTGGGAATGCTTGTCCAAGGTCGACGCCGGAGCGCACGATGGCAGGAAGAACGGGAAGCACTCGCCATGGCTTTGGTGGAACGGCGCCGTACTGCACCACCCATGTCAGCCTCGCCGCCACCGCCTCAAGGGATCCCGGGATTGCCGCAGCAACCCCCCAGTCCCTGATGGCTCACGCACAAGGCAAAGCCGTTGATTGGCACGAAGGTGCGGATAGCGGGAGTCGAACCCACGACATAAGGTTGGAAACCTCAGATGATAACCACTTCACCATATCCGCAGGCGTGTTGACTCGCCGTGTGGACCTCCCGTCTTGAGGTCATCGGCCGGGCAGGCGACATGGCGAAGTCCTTAGGAACCGGGCCACAGACCGACAAACGGTCCCATGGCGGCAAAGATGTATTCCGCGCTCTTGCTGATGGGGCTGATGCTGCTTGCACCCTTGTCAGGATGCATCGGTGGAACCCCTGAAGAAGAGACCATCGACGCCGACGCGACGCTCACCATCGACGGCATGCCGGCGACCGAAGCGGCCGTGCGTCTTGGCGAATGGCACGACCTGCTGTTGGTTGGTGAAGGGCTCCGCCTCTCCGCCCCGGCCGATGACGTCCTTCTCTTCGTCAACGGATCCATGGACCTTGACAGCTCAGTACCTGTCGACGGCGACCGGCAGGCGATTCGCCTCCTGACCACGCCTTACACAGAGGCCGTCGAATTGACGATTTACGACCAAAACGGTCGCAAGACGGTGTTTGAGTTGCCTGTTGAGAACGGCACGCCCATCGTGAACGGGCAAGAATGGTTCGAGAAGATGGATTACATCACCTGTGACCCCGTGGTCGACGGTCGCCCCTCTGCAGAGTGTGGCGGCTACAACGACCGATGGATGGGCGCCGGCAACCCGGCCTACGAGCGTGGAGCAGCCTACTTCCAAGGCCACTTCGAAAGCCTCGGTTACCGCACCTACATGCTTCGCGTGACGGACCATCTCAACCCAAGCCAGCCCGAGTCGTTGAACGTCATTGCATGGAAAGACGGCCGTGATGACTCCTGCGTGCAAGGCATGGGAGGGCACATGGACATCGCTCCTCCAGGCGGCCCCCCCGGCGGCGGCACCCACGAAGGAGCCTACGACAACACCGCTGGAACCGTGTCCATGATGCTCTATGCGAGGGTCCTCGCTGAGCTTGAGGTGGAATGCGACACCTTCCTTGCGCTTTGGTCGTCTGAAGAAGAAGGGTTGCGCGGTTCGAATGCATTCGCCAACAACGATTGTGGCTATTGCCTTCCGCAAGACAAGGAGCTCCGGTTCTACATCAACATGGACATGATGGGCATTTCATGGCCCGCGTACAAGCCCACCGGCGAACCGTACCCCTACCACGCATGGTCTGGCCCCGACATCGACCCCGATGAACAGGACGTCGCCATCACCAGCATCCTCGACCATGTGCATCGAAACGTGCTCAAGGCACCCATGGACCTCCGCATCGACGGCACCTATGGGGCCGGTTGCGACCAGCATTGGGAAGACCACGCTGACTTGGTCATGGACGTCCATGAGGACACCTTTGGCCGCTCGGATCACGTCACCTTCCGCGACCTCGGTGCTCAGACCATCTTCCACCTCGGCGCATACGACGACGATTACGACGCCTACCACTCGCCATCGGACACCTTGGAGAACATGGTCGACGTCGTCGGAGGCCAAGACAAACTCGAGGAGAGCATCGAGTTCGTGATGTGGGCGGCGTTGCTTGAATTCCTCTTCGCCGACCAAACGCCGGAAATTCGGAACGTTGGATGATCACGCCAACTGTCGTGTGGTCTTGCATCCCACGCCCCATTCAGGGTCGGCCTCCATCGCCGCCCGTGTGGCTTCAAGCACGTCATCCTCGGGTGTTGACGGTGGTGCACGGGCTGGCGCAAGGGCAACGCACACCAACATGCCGTCCACTTCGGTGTGGCTGACATGAACCACTGAGCCGTGGTGAACAAAACGGGAGGCTTCCGTCACAATGTGACGAGGGTTGAGGTGCATGCCCAAGCCCAACGCTTTCTGAATCGCCTCTTTGGTGACCCAAGCCCGCAACGCAGCAGGGTGATTGCCCGCAAACGTGGACCGTTCTTCTGCTGACGCAAACATGTCCCATGCGGCTTCTGCGATGCGGCGATCGACCGGTTCCGCGTCCACGCCAATGCTCCATCCCTCCTCGACCAGACCCACCACGGCGCGTCCTTCGCTGTGCCCGATTGACACGCCAGGAAGCGGGGCTTGGCGCCATACGCCGGGCCGCCAGCGAAGGTACGGCGCACGGTGCTCGTCTCGCACGACATCGAGTTCGTCGGTTCGCCCGACGAAGCGGCGTTCATTCCACCATGCTTCGATGGAAGCGCCCAGCAAGAGGCGCCCGCCAAGGTGCTCTTTCCTGCGTTTGTCGGTCTTGAAGGTCGACCATTCGCTTGCTTCCACCAACGGTGGCAGTTGAGCATCTTCGTCGGGAAGCACCTCAGGGAGTGCAGCGAGGGACACCTGGTGGAGAGGTGCTTCAAAGCCGGACCACACCGGCTCAACCCTGAGCATCTGCATCACCGCTCAATGGAGACGGCCAAGTCCTCGGGGACCGGAGCCATGCCCTTGAGGCGCAGACCGCGAAGGGCCAGCACTGGATCGTCTTCCTCGCCGAAGATGACCACGTCGTGGACGGTGATGCCACCCTCTTCCTTCCCGGTGCACAGCGAACGCATGCGGAGCGATTCGCCCTCGTCCGGAACACGAAGCATGGTGGACCACTCGATGCCCACGGGGAGGCTGCTCAAGCCCTCGGATTCCATGGCGACCAAACCGGCGTTCTGGAAGCCTGCTTCGATGAGCATGGGGAGGGCCTCCAGCAGCACAGCATCGCCGTCGGATTCGATGGCGAACTGGTCCTTCGCAGGCAACTGATGGCGCATCAACGCCAACCCGTCCACGCCGAGATGCTCGCCCTGCTGAACACCACGAAGCACGCCACCGTGGCTTTGGAAGCGAGGCCCGTGGAAGTAGCGGAGGTAGATGAACGACGGATGATGCATGAGATCACCAGGGGCAGGGGCCAGGCCAGTGTCGGGCATGGCGCCAAGTTCTCCAGCGAAGAAGGCGCTCAGATCCTCTGCGCGGTCCACCAAACGCACCACAGCGCTGTGGTGTTCTCGCTCACCAAACACTTCACCGCTCGAAGACATCAGGTCGGAAACCAACCGGCAATGAACCTCATGCTGGCCATCGTCTGAGGAAGAAACGGACGACTCGACCCTGACGGTCATCGAATCCCGCATGATCTTGACCGGAAGGCCAAACGTGACGTCCTTGAATCCAGCCAAGGCGGTCTCTGGTTTGAGCAACAAGGCGCTCTGAGCAAACATCTCCAGCGCCATCACACCAGGATGGTACGGCACGCCGTCGATGGCGTGGTCCACCAAGAAGGGGTGAAGCGCGGTAGAAAGCGTGGTCTGTGTGGCCATGCGTTCGTTCTCCTCAAAGGCCACCACCTTGTCGATGAAGGGGAAGCGCTGAGGGTCAGCGATCAGTCCGGCCATGCCCGGAGGCAGTTTCAGCGGAGCCTCACGGAAGGCCGCATAGGTGTCCATGGCACCAAGGCTGCCGCATCCAAGCACGCGCCGCTTCCCACCCGACAAGGCTTCGCCGACAAACAAATCCACGCCGACGTCGACCGGGAGGGTCTCGATGCCTGCGGCTTCGAACACCGCTTCGATCGAACCGCGTGTCGCCATGCCCACGTCCCGCCAACCGGTCCATCCGATGGCCACGGCACGGCAGACGCCGCTGGCCGTCAGACGGGACATTTCAGCGTCCAAGACCGAATTTGCTGCTGCGTAATCGGTTTGTCCGCCGTTGCCAAAGCGTCCGGCGACCGACGTAAAGCAGGCTGCAAAGGCAGGATGCGGAGCACCCGACGCTTGCACGGCGCTCATGAGCGCCGTCCAGCCGTCGACCTTGACGCGCACAACGCGATCGAAGGCCTCGTGGGTTTTGTCGGCCACAAGTTTGCTTTCCTCGAGACCTGCACCGTGCACCACGCCGGTGATGGCGTGGCCAAGGTTGGCTCCAATCTTGGTCAAGGCCTTGGTGTTCGTCACGTCCACCGCATGATACTGAGCCAAGTTTCCAGTGGCCTGAATGCTGGCGATGGTTTGCTGGACGTCACGAGAGCGCATCATGCGGTCCCATGCACGGTTCCACTCAACCATGGTGACTTTTCCAGACGAGGAGGCTTCCATCATCCGCTCCCTGAGGGCCATCTTCTCGGCTTCCAACGACGCTTCGTCGTATTCGAGCCAACCTTCGGTGACTTCCATGAGGGGCGTCCGTCCGAGAAGATGGAACGCGGCTCCTGCGTCCTTGGAGGCTTCTGCAACCCCGATGACGGCCGCTGCAGTCACGCCAGAGCCACCGCCGGAAACCAGCCAAACATCGGTCTCCACCAGGGGTTTCTGTTCGTCGACCAAGTCTTCAGCGAAGCAGACCAAGGTCCAACGCTCGCCGGCACGGTCCAGACCGATTTCGACGTCACCGCCGACACCAAGGAGGTCGTCCACCAACCGGGCGGCCGTGGATTCAGCCTCCAAGAGCATGTCCGGGTGAAGGTCGTATGCGCGGCAACGCAGCGACGGACGTTCGTGCGCGTAGGATTTTGTCACCCCTGCAGCCGCGGCTTGCAGCGCGTTGAAGCGATCGCCGCGGTTTCCGTGGCGTCCGTCCATGGCGCTGACCGAAGCCACGACGCCAGCATCAAGCTCGCCCAAGCGGTGGTCGAGGGCCTTGAGGAGACCAAACCATGCCTGTCCTGCGATGATCACTTGCTGACTGGGTCCAGACTCTTCGGACCAGGCCATGCTGGCCAAGCGCAGTGGAGCAAGGTGAATCAGGCCAGCCAACGGTGCCTCTCCGAGGGACGCCACAAAGGCGTCCATCTGCTCAGAGGAGCCCGGGTCCACGCGGTGCACCAAACGATCACCCTCTTCCTGAACGCGGTGTGACTTTGCTCCGGGTTCGAGGCCGATGTGAACCACGTCGAAGCCTTGAGCGGTCAGCCGTTCTGCGACGGCGGCAGAAAGCCCCCAATCGTCCTCCGTGACCAACATCCGGCCGTTGAGGCTCAGTGGCGATGCATCGCCTTCGCAAGGCTCGATCTCCACCTGCCAGCGGCGGCAACCTTCGGAGATGGCCGAAGAAGTGGGCGCGGGCGTGCTGGGTGCTTCGCCGGCCGATGCCTGAGGGGTCGGTGGCGCGGCGGCGGCGCTTCCGCCTGAGGAGAATTTGGCGACGTAGCCCACGAAATGGTTGAGCGTGGGGTGATCCGAGAGCAGGAAATCCTCGTCCACGGGCAGGTCAAAGATGGCCCGCACATCAGCCATGATTTCCGCTTGCTTGACGGTGTCAATCCCAAGTTCGCCCTCAAGGTCCTGATCGAGTTCGATGAAATCCTCAGGATAGCCCGTGTGCTTGACGACCACTTCGACCAAACGCGCAGCGATGGTTCCGTCGTCCTCCGTGACAGGAGGCGCAGCAGGGGCAGGTTTGGCCTCAGGCGCGGGGGCTGCGCTCGGCGCTGGGCTTGCCGCAGCGGGTGCTTGCGTCGGTGCAGCCACCGGTGCATCTCCTCCGCCGGTCATCCGTTGGATGTACGCCACCATGTGGTTCAGGGTAGGGTGGTCCGAGAGGAGGAAATCCTCGTCGATGGGCAGGGAGAAACGAGCGCGGATGTCCGCCATGATCTCGGCCTGTTTGACGGTGTCAATGCCCAGCTCTCCTTCCAGATCTTGGTCCAGTTCGATGAAGTCGGCAGGATAACCGGTGTGTTCGACCACGACGCTAACCACGGTATCCACCAAATCTCCGGGTTCGGCCATTGGGGCCGGGGCCGGTGCTTCGGTGGGCGCTGCAGGCGCAGGCGCATCGGCGTGCTCAACGGGCTCTTGGACCGAAGGAGCAGGCGCCACGACGGGTCTTTCCTGCGATGGCGCAGGGCCACCGCCTTGCATGCGCGTGAGGTACGCCAGCATGTGGTTGAGGGTTGGATGGTCGGAGAGCACGAAATCCTCGTCAACAGGGAGCGAGAAACGATCGCGCAGGGAAGCCATGATTTCCGCTTGCTTGACGGTGTCAATGCCCAGTTCACCTTCGAGGTCCTGATCCATCTCGATGAATTCAGCAGGATAACCGGTGTGCTCAACGACCACTTCGATCATCGCTGCAGTGACCTCATCGTCGCTTGCGGGCGCCACGGTGGGCGCCTTGGCCACGGGTGCAGCAGGCGCAGCAGGTGCCGGCGTTGGGGGAGGCGACGGTGCCTCTCCGGGCTCTTCTTCGAGGCCTTCGAAGGGCTCGCTTGGACCCCAAGCATCGCCTTGGACGCCGCCGTGGAGGTTGTTCTCGCCGTCCACGTAGGCCACGAGCTTGTTGTCGAGCACGCGAAGCACCACGTCGTTGGTTCCTGCAAGCCGTCGGTTCCATGCCAGGACCGCTCGACCGTTCACACGCTCGCCTTCAACCGGCCAACGTCGAACCAAAGAAAGGGCGATTTGTGAACCGAAACCGGCCCCAAATCGGATGCCGTATTCGATGCCCTCGATGGCGCCGCCTTTGCTGAGGTTGAGGTTGCCCAACTCTGGGTCCACCTCCTTGTGGTTGGCGATAGGGGGGAAGCGGCGATGGTGAAGGCCGTGAATCATGCTCGCGTCTTCGATGCCGACGCCCATTGGGTGGCCCGTGAACCCCTTCGTGTTCGCGATGAGGATCTTGTCCGTGCTTTCTCCAAACGTCGTCCGAAGGGCTTTGACCTCCGATTGGGCTGAACCACCGCGTGCGGGCGTGTAGGTTTCGTGTGAGAAGAACACGGTGTTGGGCGCCATGGCATGACGGTCCAAGCCCCATGTGTCCTCCATCTGACCGACAAAGCCGTCCACGGTTTGGGCCACGTGGTCAACGTCGAGACGGGTCCCATGGAAAGCGGAGTTGGCCATGCGCGTTCCCAAGAGTTCAGCGTAGGGTTGGACGCCACGATCGGCCGCCTCGGCGTTTCGCTCAACGACGAAGGCTGCGGCCCCCATTCCGAGGATCAGACCGTTGCGGCGGCGATCAAACGGCAAAGCCGCCTCTTCGACGACATTGCTGGACGACGCTGCCCCGGAAGCCGCGAAGCCTGCACCGATCCAGGACCACAGTTCTGGGCTGGTCACGTTGTCGGACGAGATGATCACCACGCGGTCTGCACGGTCGTTGGCCAGCCAATCCTCTGCGATGCTGAAAGCGGCCGTGGAAGAAGCGCATGCGACGTTGATGGTCGAGTTGGGGCCACGGATGCCGGTGTGTTGGGCGAATTGAGCGTGACCCATGTTGAGAACTTGGAACAGGAAGCGACGGTCGAACCGACCCTCTGCGTCCGCTCCATTGTTGATGGCGTGCTCAAAGGAAGCGGTGGTGCCTGGGAAGCATGAAGCGAAGACCACACCGGTTCGCTCACGCTGATGCTGAGGGACCTGCCATCCGCGAATCAAGCGGAGTCCGCCCTTGCCGACTTGCTCTTCTGGAGTGAGTGGGATGGCTGCATCGCGCAACGCGAGCAAGCCTGAAGCCACGGCGAGTTGTGTGGTGATGTCCCATGCCAGAACGGCCTTGGGATCGACACCGAACTCTTCCGCGAGGTCGAAGGCGTGGGCGACGCCCGCCAACTGAGGGATGTCTCCGAAGGTTTCGGCCGCTGACATGTCAACCGAACCGTCGCGCCCTTTGACGAGCCGGACGATGTTCCGGTCGAGGAGCGCTTGCTTGTACGCGTCTGAGACCTCTTCGATGCAGGTTTCCCCCCGAATCAGACGCTCAAAGACGTCCTCGTCGAACACACGTTCTCCGCCGGGCAAGCCGAGGGACACACCCGTGATCACGTACGGATTCGAACGGCGGTCCGACATGGGGTCGTGCACCGGAGCTCCGGCAGAGGCCTGGGGTGCGACGCGGCGCGTGGCTGGGGCGGCAGGACGCCAGCCAGAGGGGGGTGCGCGAACGGCCCGAACCAGTTCTGCGGGCGTCCGTGCAGCCGCGATGTCCACTTCGGCATCGAGCGATGTTTCGCTGCGCAAGCGTTGCACGACGGCGTTCACCTTGGCATCATCCAAACCGAGGCCAAGACGAAGGTCGACGGCTCCACGGCAGAACCGAGCCGGATAACCGCAGACGGCAGCCAGCCGGTCACCGACGTACGCGGCGATGGCTTCGGCCGGATCAGCAGGTGCAGCCACAGTCACAGGAGCGGCCACGGCATGGGCCGCTGCGGGAGCGGCACCGGTGGACGGGAGGGGCCGCGAACGGGTTCGCAGGTCTTCGTGCTCCTTGGAGGAGCGAGTGGGCTGAAGCGGGGCCGTGCTCCACGCCTCAACAGGTCCAGCACGGAAGGCTTCCGTCAACGCAGGACTTGTCCCTCCGGGAAGGGAGGGCACCCGTCCAGCGAGGGCGAGCATCCCCAAAGCCGAGAGGAAGCTGGCGACGCCCCCTTGCTTCGGATGGTTCGTCATCACCGCCAAATGCGGTTGACCCTCGAGGATCTGCGTTGCAAAGACGGTCAAGGCGCGCTTTGGCCCGACTTCGACGAAGGCGCCTGCGCCTGCAGCCGCCATGGTTTCGATTTGGGCGGTCCATTCCACCGAGGAAGCCATCTGCGGTGCGAGTTTCTCCAGCACCGCGGCCTGAGCGTTCTCTCCTTCCATGGCGTAGAAGGCCCCGTCGACGTTGGCGGTGATGGGAATCGAAGGCCATTGGAGGTCCAATTCCTCGAGGAAGGCACGCAGCGGAGCGTTGGCAGGAGCGACGATCTTCGAATGGAAGGCGTGGGACGTTTGGAGGACGGTGCAAGGCATGCTTTCCGCCTCAAAGGCGGACATGGCGGCCTTGACGGGTGCAGTTTCACCGGCGATGACCGTCATCTTTGGTGAGTTTTTGTTGGCTGCAATCACGTAACCGTCGGTCGCATCGAGGATGCGTTGGACGTCAGCGAGTGGGGCGCTGACCGAAGCCATCAGGCCTTGGTCGTCAATTTCCACCGAACCCATCTCGGTACCACGCGCGGCAGCGGCACGAAGGGCGCTGTCCATGTCCATGATGCCGGCGGACATCAGGGCCGCGTATTCGCCAAGGGAATGACCGGCGACCATGTCTGGCTTGAGACCGTGATCGTTGAGGGCGCGCTCGATGGCCAAATCCGCCGTGAGCATCGCGGGTTGGGTGTATTCGGTGCGCTTCAGCTTCTCTTCGGCTTCTTTGGCCTCGTCTTTGGAGAGGTTGCTTCGAAGCACGAACGAGGAGAGGGACTCGCCGTCGAGCACCTCGACCATCGTTTCATCGGCTTGACGCCACACGTCCTGGACCGCGGAGAAGCGCTTCCAGAGGTCGTGGGTCATGCCAACGTATTGGCTGCCCTGCCCGGGATACATGTGCGCGACTTTGGCTTGCGGAGGCATCGCAGGCTTGTCGGTGATCATGATGCCTTGCGCTGCAAGGAAGCCCCAGCGGGAGGGATCGGAGAGCGATGAAGCGGCCAATCCCTTCCGCTTCTCGAACTCGGCCCAAGTGGTCGCCACCACGGCGAGACGGACCGCTGCACCCGAGTCGAACGAGGAAGACCACTCAGAGAAGACCGCCGACAAACGGTGGCCTCGTGGGTCCTCGTCGAAGGTCGGACCATCAACGGAGCGCCCTGCAAGCAGCTCGGACACGGCTTCGACGCTGTCGCCAGACAGAAGCAAGACCCCGCCTTCGACCGCTTTGAGCGAGGCGTGATCAAGAGAAGGCGAAGCGGAAGCATCGAGGATGGAGGCTGCAGCAGGTGCCGCCGACCCTCCGACGTAGGCGTCCCAACGGGAAGCCCACGTGTCCCCCATGGCCGCGTGAAGTTCTGGGTCGTAGGCTTCGAGGGCCACGTGGAAGTTGGTTCCACCGAACCCGAATGCGCTGACACCAGCACGGCGAGGATGGCCGTCCGGCTGAGCCCAAGCCATCGGCTCGGTTGGGACGAAGAAGGGGTTGTCCGACCAATCCACGGTCGGGTTTGGCGTCTCAAATCCTGCGCTTGGCGGGATGGTGGCATGGTGCAAGGCCATGGTGACTTTGAGCAACCCGGCCATGCCAGCCGCGGCCTTGAGGTGGCCGATCTGGCTCTTGATGGACCCAACGGCGACGTTGTCACCTGCTTCAAGTCCCGTCCAAAGGGTACCGAGGGTGGACAATTCCGTGGCGTCGCCGACCTTGGTCGACGTCCCGTGGGCCTCGACCAATTCGACGGATGAAGCGGCATAGCCCGCTTGGTTGTAGGCCCGCGCAATGGCTTGAATTTGACCGCGTTGTGACGGTGCCGTGATGCCTTTTCCTCGGCCGTCCGAGGAACCACCAATGCCGCGGATGACGGCGAACACTTCGTCGCCGTCACGCACGGCGTCGCTGAGGCGCTTGAGCACCAGTGCACCGGCTCCCTCGCCCATGACGAAGCCGTTGGCACGTGCGTCGAACGGCGTGGAATGGCTTGGCGAAAGGGCTCCAATCGCGCTGAATTTGGCGTAGGTCGCAGGATCCATGGTGCGGTCCGAAGCGCCGCAAATCATCGCGTCAACCTGCCGTGCGTGCAGCAAGCGGCACGCGTCAAGCAAGGCGGCCAGCGAAGAAGCGCAGGCGGCGTCCATCGCGTGGTTGGGCCCCTGCAGATCGAGCAAGTTGGCCACACGACCGGACACCACGTTGGCCAATTCACCGGGCATCGTGTCTTCGGTCACCTTTGGAGCGCCTTCGATCATCGAATCGACGAAGGCTTGGCTGGAGGCCTCCGGCAAACCGGCTTCAACGGCCAATGCGCGGTTGCGTTCTGCCCAGACGCGCTGGTTGGATTCGTTGCGGTTCTCGCCGCCAAGCGCATTGGCAAACACCACGCCAACGCGGCTTCGGTCAAGCTCCCGTCCGTCGTCGCCGTAACCGGCATGCTCCAGAGCGGACGCGGCGACTTCAACGGCCCAGAGTTGGCAAGGGTCGATTTGAGGCAGCGTACCAGGAGGTTGCCGCCATCGACGCCAGTTGAATTCGAACCCCTCCACGAAGGCACCGATCTTGGCGTACGTGCGGTTCTCTTCGACTTGCCCCGGAGCGCCCTCGGCCCAAAACTGCTCGATAGGCCCTGGCCAGCGGCCTTCGGGGAGATCGCGGATGCTGACGCGCGAGTCGATGATGTTCTGCCAGAAAGCGGATGCGTCGGCGGCGTCGGGCATCAGTGCTGAGCATCCGATGATGGCGATGGGTTCGAAGGGGCCTTGGTCGGTCCCGCCGACCTCCTTTCCGTCTGCTGTGGTGATCGTCATCTTCTCACCTCACTCCATGATGGTCTCCGGCACCATCGTGATCGAATACCCTGCATCCACGTGAATGACTTGACCCGTCACGCCCGCTGAAAGGGGGCTGGCCAGCCACAAGGTGGTCCCCGCCACGTCCGATTGCGTGACGTTTCGCCGGAGTGGCGCGTTGGACGCCACGTGATTGAGGATGTTGTCAAAGCCAGGAATGCCCGAAGCCGCAATGGTCCGAATGGGGCCTGAAGAAATGGCGTTGACACGGTGCCCCTCGGGCCCGAGATGGCACGCCAATTCACGCGTCCAGCACTCGAGGGCGGCCTTGGCCATGCTCATGATGCCGTAGGACGGCACGTATCGGGTGGAAGCCGCGTAGGTGAGGGTGATGGTCGAGGATCCTTCGGACAGGTAGGGCAAGGCGTGCTTCAGACAGCGCTGCAGGCTGTTTGCAGAGATGGTCATCGCGGTGTTGATGTCGGCGTCTTCGACGAAGAGAATGGGTCGGTCGAAGCAGGTCCGGGGAGCAAAACCGATGGCGTGCACCAAGATGTCGGCTTTCTTGCCGGGGTGCTCCGCTGCAAAGGCGTCGAAGAACTCCTTCGTTGAGGCGTCCTCGGCCACGTCCAGCGGATAGAAGCCTCCGATGGAAGGGAGCTGGTCTTTGAGTTTGAAGATCCGGCTCATGAACCGCTTCTGATAGCCGAGGTACAGCGTGCAGCCCGCGGCAGCCAGTTGCTGGCAGATGGCCCAAGCGATGGAATCCTCGCTGGCCACACCAAACACGAACGCAGTCTTTCCCTTGAGGTCCAGCATACGCACACCCTCCATCGGTGTAGCCGGGCACACCGGCCTTTGACCATTCCCCCTCTCAGGGAGTGAAAAATGCGGGGACGTGACCCGAACAGATGGGGCCGTCAAAGACCATCAAAATCGAAGTCATCGAGGTCGTCAAACATGCCATCGAACTCGTCCACGGGCGCCGCTTGGGCCACTGGAGCAGCAACCGGGGCTGCAACGGCTGTGGGCACCGCCGGTTCATCCAGTTCCATGACGTCCTCAAGTTCAGGGCCACCGGAGCGGCGGATGAGGCGACCGACGACAAAGATGAGCAGGAAGAAGACGACCACACCGCCTCCAATGGCACCATAGAGCTGGATCTGGTCTTGGCTGAGTTCTTCCAATCCACCACCCAAGGCAGCATTCGAGGCTGCTGCTTGAACGACCACGGTGACCGTGGATTGCATCGGATCAGCCGTCGCGTCGTTCGTGCTGGTGGCTTCAAAGACCACCTGGACGCGAACTTCCTCGGCGACGTCTGACGGGGTGCGCAACACGATGGTGCGCTCAGCCGAAGTGCCCTCGACCATGACGGTCTCCGCAACGAAACTGCCCTCGGGGAAACTGAATCCTGCGGATTCCAATTCGGCCAAGTTGGCGATGTTGACCTCGATCTTGTCCTCTGCGTTGCCGTCGTTGCCCATCGTGAACCCAATGCTGACTTCTTCGCTGGCTTCGAGGTTCCGAGTGGAGCGGTCGGTCAAGGTCAGGTCGACCATCCCGAAGGTTTGGACCGTCACTTCACCGGAGTAGGTAGCGGATTGGTTCAGTTGGTCCACGGGGAGCACCATCACAGAGCTGATGGATGCGGTGATGTCGAAATCAAGGGAAAGATCGGCCTCGATACGAGGGGAGCCTGAGAAGGTGGCTTGGAAGTTCTCTTCGGCTCCGGCGGCCAGCGTGAACTCGTCCTCGGAGAGGGACATGTCCACGCGAGGATCGTCGTCTTGCCACTCGTAGTCCACCGAGATGGTCGATTCGAGTTGACCGGTGTTCTTCACCGTGCACGTGACGTCGACGTCGGCGTTTTCAGAGGGATGAACGTTGAGTTCGGGATCGTCGTCGCACGAAATCTGCACCCCAATTCCAAGTTGGGCTTGGGCGCTTGGAACCGCCGCCAACATGAGCGAGAGCACAAGGAGCCCAACGGTCCCAACGGCGCGGGAAGAGCGGGTCATCGGTCCGGGGGTGACGCGGCTCTCCCATGAAGATGACGCCCAGAAGGGCCGTCCTTCAGGCCCTGATGGAGGGTCCATACAAGCGGTCAGGGAGGTCCACGTGCGCCCGGTAGAGCACCTCGTCGTCCACCCCGGCTTCGCTGAGTTGCCGTGTGCGCTTTGGCACGGTTTTGGGCCCCAAAACGGCACCCGGGCGTGCGGGATCGTCCATGTGATCCGTCTCGAGCATGAACCCCTGGCGTGCCTCCGACATCGTCTCGAGCAGCACAGGAAGCGCTCCCTTTCCGCAAAGCACGCTGGGAATGAGGCCATGCGTGGCCGACGAACTGACGTCTGGAGGCGCATAGTGACGCACGATGCGGTCGCGGGGGCAGCCCTCACGGTCGGCCATCTCGGCGAGTTCGGGATAGGTCGAGGCTTGCTCGCCCTCGACGTGAAGTTGCAGCGCGAATCCCTCGCGCCCTGCACGTCGCATGGTCCACGCCAACAATTCGTTTGACAGGTCCCAGACGTCATCGCTCACAGGCCAGTGAGGACGGCCGACTTCGCCCACGGCGTGGGCCAGTCCTTCGTCGATGAATGAAACGGCTGCGTCAATGCTCGAGGTGTACGCCTCAACCGCACGTGCGCGACCGGCTTCTCCCTCAACGGACCACGCTTCGAATTGGTGAGCAAACGCCGCCGGGTGTGGGCCGAGCACAACCCGGACGCCAAGATCAACCGCAGTGCGCACCTCTTCGGCCATCGCCACGGTGTCGGCGTAGGCAGCCCGATGACCGGCTTCATCGATGGGCGGGGAGGCAAAATCGGGGCAGTGCACGAGCACCAAATCGGTGCCTCCTGCACGGGCGAAGTCCTGTGCTGCATCCAAACAACGGCCGTCACGACGCAGGTGGAAATGGTCGTCCGTCACGGGACCTTGGTAGGTGGACATCCTCAGGCCCCGCTGACGAAGGCTTGGCGGCTTTCGATCTGCGTTCGCCAGTGCACCGCGGCCATCGCCACCATGTTGGGGTGACGGGCTTCGGTGGCCACCGCTTTGCCGTTGCTCCAAAGATGAATGGTCAAACCGTGACGCTCGTCGTTGATGCACACGCATCCAAGCCGTTCGTCCACTTCTCCTTGCCCGGCACCAAGGTCACCGGCCAAACGGTGAATGTCCACCGCACGGCGGTATTGGAAGGAGGCGATGATGGGGCCAAATTCCATGCTCAAGGACGCGTCTTCCGCGCCCAACCTGAGAAGAATTTCCTTGGCGGCCGCTTGAGCTGCTTCCACGCGGTGCGTACCATGCACGATGAGGCGACCCTCCACGTCCACGATGACCGTTGCCGAGGGGCGAGACAGCGCCACAATGACGAGGTCGCCCGCGCGAACACCACCAAGGTCCGCTTCCACACGGGCTTGGTCAACGGGACGTGCGGGCACGAACCGAATGAGGCGGTTTTCCACGCGCACGTCGATTCCTTCGCTCATGTCAGGCCTCCTCGGATGATGCGAGGAGGTCGTCATATGAAACGATGACCTCGGATGATGTGGAACGGTCAAGCGCCTCAACAACCGCGTCAAGACGGGGTTCAACCAACACGAGCAACAGCGTTGTACCCCCGCCGTCTCGTACCGCCGCCAAGGCGCCGCGTGCGCGTGCTGCAAAACGATCGTCACGTGAAGTACGCGTGGGCAAGGTCAGGTCTGCGTCCCACATGCTCCACCAAGCGCGTGTGGCCACCTTGACTTCCGCCATGCCGTCTTCAGGCCCTGACGTTACGCCTTCTGCGGCAGCGGAAAGGGCCTTCTTCCAAGCACGGCGGCTTCGAATCCTGCGCACCAAACGTCGCCAATCGGTTCGTTCTTTGGCTTCCAACGAGAGATGATCGGACCACGCCTCGTCGTCGAGGTTGGGCTCGAGGAAGAACACAGGACGTCCAGAGCGTTGGCTTTCACGGAACAAGCGGAGCGGTTCTGGATCGGGAAAACGCCCGGTCAAGGGCCCTTCGATGCTGGTGAGGGCGTCGAGCAAATGGGCTTCGTGGCCGATCCCGAAGCGAGCCGCTTCGAGGTTCACGCCAGGCGAGGCTCGTTCGTCTTCTTCCTCTTGCTTCCATGCATCAGGGGCGCCTGCATCATCGAGCAGCGCCAGACCTTGCCACGCCTTTGGAGAGGGCCAGAGGCTGCGAGGCAAGACGACCGTGGGAAAGGTCCCGTGCAGGAGGATGGTCCCCCCGTCTGGGTCTTCCCACGTGGCCGTGGACCAGCCACGGGATCCGCCCATGCCGGCTTCACTCCTGGCTGTTGACCCACTCGAGGAGCGACGGAATGTCCCATCCTTGGTCGAAGTAGCCCTGAATTTGTTCTTGGTTCCATTGCGGGAAGGTCTTCATCGCTTCAGCCATTTGTGGGCTGACGTCCGCCGCTGGGGCGCTGGACGGGATGCTGACGACTTCCTTCTGGTCATCGTATTCTTCGTACTCGTCCTCGTCGTCGTCGAGGTCGGAGCTGCCGCCACGACGGAGGAGCACCATCACCAGGGTCGCGAGCACCGCAACGACGCCGACCAAGCCCACAAGGAGGAGCGCCATGGCGCCGTCTTGGCCGCTGTCGCTTTGCACCTTGACGTTGATGAGGCCGCCTGCCGTTTCGCTTCCGTTGTAGAGCAATTCACCGGTGACGTCGTCGTAGATGAGGTAATACAAGCCGGTGGTTGGCGTCAGATAGGATTCGAGGGTGATCGATTCCCATGCCGTTGCACCCACCTCAAGCTCTTGCGAGGTGTGCACGGTCTCTCGGGAGGCCACGCCTTCGTACACGCCCATGACGCGGAGGTCCACCGTGCCAGCAAGGCTTCCCGTGTTTTGGAGGTACACTTCGAGGTTCATCTGCTGACCGACTTCAGGTTGAGCCGGGTCGAAGCGAACGGTTCCAATGCCAAACACCGCTTCCTCGTTGATCAGGTTGTACTGTGAGGTCGCCTCGTCAGAGTTCCCATTGATGGGGACGACGTTGCCTTCCGAGGTCGGACCGCCACCAAGGATGGACGACCCTGCGGAATCGGTACCGTAGACCCAGAAGATGATGCGGACACCGGCCATCTGGGTGGCCGATGGCTCAACAGGGTCGGGCCACAGGTCGATGCAATCCACGGAAGCGTAGTACTCACCCACACCCTTGACCAGGTTGACCTGCGTCGAGAGCGGGCCAGCGCCAAAGGCTTGGCCGTACACCGGCCACGTCAGGCCCGTGCTCGGGTCGGAGTAGAACTGCCAGCGGATTTCGACTTCCTCTTGGAGGAGCTTCTCTGGCTCCTCAATGGTCACGACCGCGTCCACGCAGTGCAGGACCGAGGAAGGCAATTCTTCGCCGAGGGCGTCTTCCGTGCCCCCCTTGGTCAATTCCCAGCTGTTGCTGGCGACCTTTGGGGCGTTGAAGTCCACCTTGAGGGTGAATTCTGCGCAGCCGTAGCCGTCGAAATCACCGCAATAGGCGTCGGTGACGTCGTTCGCGCCGGTTGGCAGGTCGATCAAACGGAAGGTGTAGACGAACTCGTTGGTCACGGGAGGCGCGGTGATGTTGAAGTCGAACACGCCGCCGGTGAAGGTCTCCGTCCAGACATCGCCTGCGAAGGGGATGTAGTCCTTGCCGGGTTCGCTGACCTTGGCTGCTGCTTGTCGAGTGATCTCCATGGTGAGAGGGATCTCGGGTTGAATGGAGACGCCGTTGCTCAGGCCTGACACGTAGGCGTAACGGCCTTCGAAGCGGATGGTGTCCCCGGGTCCAACGAAGCCAACCTGAACGTCGCTGGTCACGGGTTCTGTCATATCAGAGATGTACGGAATCTCCATGATGCCTGCGTTCAGGTCAGCCCTGAAGTCAAGGCGCAGGCCATCAGCGTACATCCAATCTTGGAGGTGTCCGGACAAACCGAGGTAGTTCTGAACCACGTTGTCGAAGTCTTGGATGCTGACCTTCGGGGTGCTGGCTCCGATGTGGCCAGGAATGCCCCACGCCAAACGAACGGGCAAGTCCAGGTAGAAGTTGTTCTCGAAGGGGTCCACGATGGCCCCGCCGTCCATGCGACGCAGGCTGGGCGACAACTCATCGTCGTCCACGATGGTCAGGTAGGGCGAGGTGGTCCATGCCGTGCCGTTTCGTGGGTGGTAGGTCACCACCATGTCTTCGGAGGAGGCCCCGTCAAGGTTGACGCGGATGGTGTCGAGGTCGCGCCATCCGTTGCCGTCCTGTGCTTCAACGATGACGTGGTAGGTGTTGCCGGCGTAGACGGTCTTGTTCTGGAGGCCTTGGTAGCCAGGGTCGGTGGAGCGGAGGAAGCGCAAACCATCGGCGTCTTCGATGTAGACGTTGTTGATGACCGGAGTGGAGGAACTCATCGACACGTACGTGATGTAATCGTTCTCGAACCCGGCCGAACCGCCGTCAATGGAGTTGCCCGCGAGGTCAAAGCCTTCGATCCATACGCTGACTTTGCCCACTGGATCACGACCGAGGTTGGCTTGGTCGTTGAACTGTGCAATGTAAGACGCGTTTGGAGCACCGCCGTCGCTGTTCAGGGTCACCATGGTGTACTCCTGTGGATCGGCTTCGCCGTCTCCGTCGGTGTCGTGCTCGTATTCGACCCAGAGGTGCATGGTCATCGTCTCCGGAGGCGAGGGCAGGTCTTGCGCCACAAGGCGCATCTGCTGGTTCGCCGAGGGGATCACCCACGTGTCGTCGTAGACGCGGCGCCAGTTCTCGGGCAAATCCGCGCCACCGAGGAAGACGGACATCGAGAGGAGGTTCGGCTCGTAGGTGTCGATGGAGAGGTTGAACGGCACGGCGCAGTCGTCGTCCGGACGGTACTCTGCGCTCGGGCAGAGCGTGTCGCCACCCTCGTATCCGACCATTCGCACGCGGAGGATTTCGTCGCCCGCCGCGCCGAGGCCAAGGTCGATTGGCCAGGCGATGTCGCCGCCAATGGGACCGCTGATGTTGTCGATCTCGGTCCAACCCAGGGTGATGTTTCCGTCGATGTTGTCCACGGTCTGCTGCTCGAGGACCAAGTTGTAGGTCGACGGATCTGGGGCCACGTCGAGGTCTTGGAGACGGACGCTGAGGTCGATGGTCAAGTACCGCGTGGACACGGCGTCGTCGAGGTCTTGCACCTCGTCGTTGGCGTTCAACACCTGCATGCTGAGGAGGCCTGCATCGTTCTCGATGGCGTTGCCTTCAGCAGGGTCAAACAGGACCGCAGCGGGGAGCCCGTCAACGCCGTTGGCACCGACCGAGAAGGCATACGCTCGCACAGTTTCCGCGTCTTCCCAGGTCGGGTTGATGCGGAAGCGCCAGGTGATGTCCTTGCCCACGGGGCTGGTCATGTCGACCACCGTGGAGGTTTCGAGGGTGAGGTAGTTGTCGGGGTCAGCCCGCTTCTCGAAGCCGGTCACTTCTGACCAGGCCACTTCCACCGTGCCGGTGGCGGATTCGAGCAAGAGCACCGCTTCAGCGAGGGTGGTACCGGTGGCTCCGTCGACGGCGTGGGTGGTGGTCACTTCGTAGATGTCACCCGAGGGGTAGAGGCCCACGGGGTTGCCTGCCACAACCATGGTGCTGTCGTAGCCCGCGGCGGTGGTGAGGCTGAGGTCCGCAAATCGGACTGCTCCGCCGTTGCTGGTGTGGACCGCGAACGGAATGTCCGCCGTGCCTGTTCCTTGTGCAAGGGCGACGCCCTGGTTCAACTCGCGGTCAAACCCGTCGTTTTCGTCGAAGGTGCGTTCCCAATCGTAGACGATGTCGAGGTTGCGAACCACCAGCGAGGAACCTGTGGACGCGTTGAGGCTTTCCAACTCGAAGCGGAAGGAGACCCACTGGTTGCCGTAGTCGTCTTCGAACGCAAACGGCACTTGTGGGTTGGAGAGCAGGCTGTTGATGGCATCGGCAAGCCCCAACGGGGTGCCGCCGATTTCGAGCATGATGCGACTCGCGTTTGGCATCGGCCCGAGGTCCTCGGTCAAACCACCAACGGCAAGGCTGAGGTCGAATCCTTCGCCTTGGTCGGTGGTCGAGTAGATGGTGTTCTGATCGAACACGATGTCCGCGGCCGTCACGGTCGCTCCATACGGCAACACAAAGCCGCCACCGACCGCTTGTGCAGCCAAGTTCAACGTCATGACCTTGCTGTCCACGCCGGTGTGCACGTCGCCGACCTTGGCGTTGTAGAACATCGTCTGCCGCCCGAGGGCGCCAAAGCCTGGCTGGTCGAAAGCCCAGTCAATGTCGCCGTCGTTGGCGATGTCCACGCGCACGTTGTTCGCGTGGTGGCCGAAACGGAGGTCGAACCAAATTTCAGAGACCCTGCAATCAAAGAAGTTGTTCGCAGGATCGAAGTTGAAGCCCACCAAGGCCTCGAATCCGAACATCGGTTGACTGAGCTCGTTCCATTGCCCCACGACCACGGAATCAGGGGTTTCCGCTTCTGGCGTGGAAATTTGGATGTCGGGTGATTCGGTGCAATCGCGGTTCACCGTCGGTTTGATCGCGGTGATGGGATGCTCGAAGTTGACGCGCTCGATGGCGGGTGTGAAATCCGTGTCCATCAGCATGGGTTGGTAGGCGTAGGGGCCAGCCATGGAATTCCAAGCGCCACCGTAGATTTCCGGATTGGAGAGGTCCGTCTGGTTGAATCCGGTGCCGATTCGGGTTCCGATGTTGAAGCCGTGCAGGACGGCCGTGGACAAGCGATCTGGCCCTGAGTCGTAGTTGAACTTGAAGTCCAACGACTTGTGGACGTTGGCATCGATGTTCCACAATTCGATGATGTCCCCGGTCAGGCCCGACATCGGGTGGCCGTCAAGGTCGTTGACCAACACCCCGGTTTGGGTGTTGTAGACGTCGACGGTGAGCGTCCCCGTTTCCGTGGTTTCCGCTTCCATGTTCAGCAGGCCGTAGCCGTTGGGTTGGGGATCACCGCCGTTCACAGAGGGCAAGAAGCCTCGAACCGTCATCCAGCCGTTCGCGGGCAGGAGTTGGCCCAAGCGCACGTTGTCGATGTACCAGCCGGGCATGGTGTAGTTCGTCGGCGTGTTGCCGTTGCCGCCGTTGATGTTGTGTTCCATCACGAAACGAAGTTGAACCCACTGACCCACGTAGTCCGACAGATCGATGGCGATGTCCGACCAACCGCTTGGGTTGTTGGTCGTGACCGAGGTTCCACCAAGGGCCGACTGGGTGCTGCCAACGCCTTGGCATCCGCTCTGGATTTGGCCCTGGTTGTTTCCTTTGGTGTAGAGGCCGTTTCCGAAGCCGATGTTGCTGGAGTTGGCTTGATCGATGGAGATGTAATCGAATCCGTTGGGGCCGCTGGTGTCGGGTGGGAAGAATTCGTCGTTGCGCTCTCGAATTTCGATGTACGCGCAGTCACGGTAGTACTTCTGCGCGCCACCCATGCCTTGCTCGAGGTAATTCAGCGCGTGGAAGGACGCGAACCGGAAGGTGGTACCGCCAAGGGCCGGGTCCACGAAAATGGCGGGAGAGAGGAGTTTGCTGTCGAAATCGTTGCCGTTGTTGTCGTCGCGGTAATCGTCGTCGAAGGGGTTGGTACCCCAGCACATCTCTCCGGACTTGCAGCCTGCAGGCAGGATGCCCAACGACGTTGAAACGCTGCCGTGGCTCCACGCCATGGGGCTCATGGGCGGCTGAGTGCCGTCGGTGAAGTTCTTCGTCGTGCCTTCAAAATCACTCAGGAAACCGTTGGACGTCAAGCGAACGGGCGTCGCCGAGGAGCCTTCTTCGAATTGGAACGAAGACTTGGCGGAGAAGGAGGTCAACTGCCCGTTGGCGTCGGGACTCCAGGTCTTCGGGAGGGTTTCGGTGTCGATCCTCACGAAGGCGTCATGCTCGGCCATGGCCGTTCCAACGGTCATGGAAGCCGACGTCACCGTCTCGCCCGCGGGGAGCGTCACGGATGCGTCATCGAGGTCCATCCACGTCGCAGGGTCCCGAACATCGACAACGGCTTCGGCGGTGCCGTCGCTGAAGGAAGTGACGCTGACGGATGAGGCGAGCGGCATCAGGAGAAGCATCGCCATCATCAGCAAGGCAGGCAGGCGACGGGGGGCATTTGCATTCATGGCGACACCGACGTCTTACGCGACGCCAAGCCTCCCTAAAAGAATCCCCGTGGGGGTGCTCTTCTCTGTCTCAGAGGGACACGGTGGTCCGGGAGGCCCATGCCTGCGTGGCGAGGGCTTCAAGACCTCCAACGCGGGCTTCGCTTCGTTCCAACCACTCACGGTTTCCCACCGTGGTCGTGTGCTTTGGCCCCAAAGCGTCGCACACCTCGGGTCCAATGCTCAACTCGTACGTGCCCAACGCCCGTGCCATGTCCGTGATGGCGGACTTGTCGAAACCAAGCAGAGGGCGAAGCACGCCGAGATCGGTGGCCTCCTCAACAGCGCCGAGGTTGCCGAGGGTTTGACTGGACACCTGCCCCAAGTTCTCACCGGTCAGGAGATGCGTCGCTCCGACTTCCTTTGCTCGGTAGGTCGCGATGGTGTTGAACACACGCTTCATGTGGATGAAATACTCAGAATGGCACCAAGGCTCGGTAAATTTCGCCATGACGGCCGCAACAGGCACGACCACCAGCGTCCGGTCAAGATGGCCGCTCATGTGCTCACCAAAGCCGCCCTGCATGTTCACAAAATGGCGCAAACCAGCCACCGTTCGCTCTTGTGCTTCGGGGCCGGTCACCGGTTCCATGCTGAAGTGCAAGGGGTACAGGTCCCAGCCGATGCGCATGGCCCTCGCAGCAGCAACGGGGGAATCGATGCCGCCGGACATCAAACCGACGCAGGCCCCCATGTGCTCCAAGGCGGAGAAGGACCGTCAAGAGCCTTCCCCGATGGCGAGGCTTCATGACGGGCGGTCGCGAGCATCCACCGTGCAACCGTTTTCCGTTGAACCCGTGACCCTCATCGAGGAGGTGTTCCCTCAGGACACCAACGCCTACGACACCCTGTTTGGTGGCCGGCTTTTGTCCCTCATGGACAAAGCAGGAGGCATCGCTTGTGCGAAGTTCGCGCACCGCGAATTCGTGACCATTTCGATCGACACCCTGACCTTCATCGCACCTGCGCGTCAGGGCGACCTCCTCGAAGTGACCGGCCAAGTGGTGTTCACCTCGAATCACACGGCATGCGTCAAGGTGACCGCACAATCGATGAGCAAATCCGATTGGGCGCGCCGGCCGATTTGTGAAGGCTACTTTTTCTTCGTCGCCATCGACTCCATGATGCGACCAATTCCCATCCCCCAACTGACCCCAGAAGGGGCCGAAGCGGAGCGGGAATGGGCCCATGCCGAAGAACTCCGCGCGAACATGCTTCGCAACAAAGCCGCGTCCAAGGCTTGATGTGGAGCACCACGAGGCCCCCCCATGCCGGTCCTCAACATCGCCGCTGTGGCCACCGACGACCTCGCCCGTCTGATCGCCAAGCCCAGCGACCAGCGGGACGTGCACACCTACGTCCACAAGGAATCGGGCGACGGCGGCGCACGCATCCTGTCGATCATTCGGCCCGCGAAGTACCCTGAGCGCCTTCGCCCACTCCTCAACGCCTTGTCCGCGGCACGTGTCGGCCTGATCGAGGTGGAAGCCGTCGACGCCACGCTCGGTGAAGCGCTTGTCGCCTTCGCCAGTGCAGGCATTGAACGAGGCCTTGCCGTCATTCGGCCCAAGGACGGAGGTTGGGTTGACGAGGACCAGGTCAAGGGCCTCTTCCAGCAGGCTGGCCTTGGCGCGTGGACCTTCGAGGCCGAGGACGGCCCTCATCTCAGGGAACGGTTCTACGCCCTGATGGACGACCTGTCCGAAGAACTTGCAGAGGCGTCAACGCAGCCGTTGGTGATTCCTGTGGATCAACATTTCAACGTCCGTGGCATTGGGCTCGTGGCGATCGGCTACGTCCAAGCGGGAACCGTCAACCAACACGACGAGCTCCTTCTTCTCCCCGCCGAAGGTGGCGGGACGGCCAAGTCCCTGCAGGTGATGGACGACGACGTCCCCACAGCAACCGCAGGTGACCGCGTTGGCTTGGCCCTTAGGAACGCGCAGGAGGCCCATCTTTCCGGTGGCACCCTCATCGTCCACCCTCCTGTGGACGACCCACGCACCGGCACGCATCGGCCCCCGGCCATGCATCCACATGCTCGTTCAACGGTTCACCTGACACCGTCACCCTTCCAGCGACGAACCCTGCAAACGGGCGATGTGATTCACCTCTCCGTCGACCTCCAGTTCATCGTGGGTCGCGTGACGGCCGCAGAAGGGAACGTGCTCACGGTTGAATGGGACCACCCTGCCTTGATTCGAGCGCATGCACCGCCTCAAGCCGTGATCGCTCAACTGGATTCGAAACCCCGCATCATTGGTTCTGGGCGACTCGAACAGCAAGCATAGGTCGGCGATTGAAGACCTCCTCTGCAACCTCGCTGGGGGGCTGCACCGTTGAGGGAGGATTGATATCCCATTCCACCAAGTGCGCGAGGATGGGAGAAATCGTGCCGGCGTCCGCCGGCCCGATGCAGTTGGACCGTGAGGTCCTCGACGGACTGCATCTGGCTGGGATGCGAGGAAAGGTGGCCGTTGAGGTCGATCCTTCCGCTTTGCTCATCCGTGCCAAGGAGGGCAAAACCACGACCCTCCCCCTCGGTTCCATCAGCACGTTCAACCACCACCAGACCCATCTGATGCCGCCATACAGCCACCTGTTTGGGCTGATCCTCATCGGCATGGCAGGATGGACGATCGAACTGGTCGCTGTCCGAAACGTGGTCATGGCCATCGGCTGCATCCTCGTTGGGGCTTGGGCCTTGACCCGGCGGCCGACCTTGACCATCGACTTGCACAACGGAGAGTGCCACGTCATCACGGGCGCGGACGGGAAACTGATGATGCTCGCTTACCTGATGGGGCGACTGATGGCCGGGATGCCCCTCTCTGCAGCACGTGAAGGCCTCGATGAGGTGGGCCGGCCCCGTTCAACGCCTGAAGCGTTGGTCGCTCCGGCCCCACTGGCCGGCTTGCTTGAGGGTGAAATCGTGCCCCGAGCCACCCCCGATGCTGCGGTGTTGGCGGAGTTCTTCGATGAGGCCTCGATGGGGCCCAGCAACCCTGCAACGGCGGCACCCGCGGTGAACATCACCATCGAGGACCGACGGTTTCCCATGCAATCCGATGCGTACCTGGCGCCTGTCCAGGTGCCTGCCCCGGCCCCACCGGTGCAGGACGGCTTGCACGCACGTGCGCAACGCAACATGGTGGAACAGCGCGAAGCACTTCCGACCCCTTCTCAGGACGCCATCAACCCACGGACGCCCGTGGACAGGGATGCAGCGCAGCAGGCACGCGACGAAGCGAGTTCACCCTTTGCCGTGACCGGAAACGGTTGGCAACCCATCCCACAGGACACGCGCGCTCTGCCTGCGCCACGGATGGAAGCACCCGTGCCGGCGTTCGACCCAGGCGAGGAAGCGTACTTGCCGAGTTTCGTTGGCCCAAGCGGGCACTCAAGGCCCGTGCCGACGCCTGAACCTGCCCCCCACTTCCCTGTGTTTGGGCTGCATGAGGCTCCAGCCATCGCACCCCCGGCGGAACCTGAGCCACAACCGGCAGCGCCACCTGTCCGAGGCATTGTCGGGACCGCACGACGGCATCCCAACGAGGCCATGACCGCCCCTGCAGGTCAACCCGTCAACCTGCAACCCAAACTCGGCACGACGGCCCCACGGCACCTGATCCCCCGCCAGCGAACACAGAGCGGTCGCACGCGCCGACGCGCGCTTGGCGGTCTCTTTGACGCAGCACTGCGCCCGCAGCCACCTTCGCCTCAAGAACAGGAGTACGCCGCGATGTACGGCGACGAAGACGGAGCGGCCGTGGCTGCTGAAGACGTTGAACCGATGACCACGTGGCAGCGGACGCGCCTGCGATCCGATTCCACCTCACAGGCCATCGTCGACGACCATGTCAGGGTTCACGCAGGGTCAAGCGGTGGTGAACGCGTGGATGACACCATGCGCGAACTGCTCAACCACATCTCAGCACCTGCTTTGCCGGCGTCTGAAGAAACCCTGAACGGGGACCGACAAGGACAGATCTCTTCCTCGTTCAGCGACATGATCGAGGTCGGTGCAGAAGCAGGGCAATCTCGCCCTTACTTTGACCTCGAACGCATGGACCAGTGATCATCGGGTCAAGGCCTGAAGCGCCTGCAACCGCTCGGCTCGGTCGCTTTGTTCCATGGCCACCAAGCCTGTCACACCAAGGCCCTGAAGCGTGTAACTTGCGACCACGGCCGCATGTTCGAGACCGCTGCGAAGTTCGTCACGATTCACGGGGCCCTCTCCTTTGGACAGGTGAGCGGCCAAAGTTCCGGCAAAGCTGTCGCCGCACCCGGTGGGGTCCACGAGGCCTGGCGATGGGACGGAGGGCACATGCAGCATACCGCTTGGGTGCAAAGCAAGGACGCCGTGTTCACCGCGCTTGACCACAAGGATGGATCCGGGTTGAAGTTCACCGTGCAGCCATTGCGCGGCTCGGACGAGGTTGGCGTCATCGGCCAACATTCGAACTTCCCCGTCGTTGAGGACCACCAAATCCACCCGGTTGAGCACATCGATGAGAAGTGGCCGAGCGATGTCGATCCAGAGGTTCATCGAATCGAGCATCCGCAAACGAGTCGGGGTGCATTGGTCCAAGACCTTCGCCTGAAGGGCAGGATGGAGGTTGGCGCAGAACAGGACCTTGGGGGCCGTCCATGCGTTGGGCACTTCGGGATCAAAGGCTTCGAAGACGTTGAGTTCGGTGTTGAGGGTCGAGGCTTCGCCCATCGCGCCGCTGTAGGTGCCTTCCCAGTGGAAAGTGCGCCCCTCTGCCGTCACCAAACCGTCCAGATGCAGACCACTGGTGGCCAAGAGATGGCGGTCCTCTTCGCGAAAGTCGTCGCCCACCACGCCCACGAGGCCACAGGAGGCCCCAGAGGCCGATGAGGCAAGCCCTGCGTAGGTCGCTGAGCCGCCAAGCAGGCGCTCGCCTTTGGCGGCAGGTGTTTCGATTGAATCGTAGGCAAGGCTGCCGACCACGACGACGTCCATGCCCACCGGCACGCCTTCCGAATCAAGAACCCTTGTCAACGGCGTCGCTCGGTCACAATCGACCTGCGTGTGCCTGACGCAACGTCGATGACTTCGCTGCTGGTGATGGAGCGCCCCTCATCGAGCACCACCCCTGGGAGGTATCCATCGCAGACACCGGCGGCGATGAAGACCGCGTCTTTCGACGTGCAGAGGTCTTCGGCTTCCCAACGACGGTCAAGATCGTCGCCGACCATGGTCGCGGCCCGTGCGGCTTCCTCGTCGTTGCGGAGGACGAGGCGACCTTGGAACACCCCGCCTAGGCCGCGGATGGCGGCGGCGGTGATGACGCCTTCAGGGGCGGCGCCGATGCCCAAGAGCAGGTCAAATGGGCCATCGTCACGGGCCGCCCAAATGGCGGCGCTGACGTCCCCGTCGGACATCAATTCGAGTTGCGCGCCGGCACCTCGAACGTCCTTGATGAGGTCGGCGTGTCGATCACGGTCGAGCGCTACGACGCGAACGTCGGCGACCTCACGGTCCAGTGCATGAGCTGCTTGCTCCAAATTCCAAGCCACGTCACCGTCGAGGTCCACGTGACCCGCAAGGGCGGGGCCTGCGGCGATCTTGTCCATGTAGCAATCCGGTGCGTGCAAGAGAGCACCGCGAGGCGCTGCGGCAAGCACGGCAATCGAGTTGGGCAGGTTGTCGGCGCAGTTGTTGGTGCACTCCAGCGGATCGACGGCAATGTCGAGTTGGACGGCGCCTTCGCGCCCGATTTCTCCACCGATCGGTTCTCCGATGTAGAGCATTGGAGCGTCATCACGCTCGCCCTCACCGATGGCCACGCGGCCGTCAAAGGGAGCGTGGTCAAACGAGCGTCGCATCGCTTCAACGGCGGCACCGTCGGCGGCGTCCTTGTCACCGAGACCGCGCCATTCCGCACTGGCCAAGGCCGCCATGTCGACGGCTTCGAGCAGGTGGGGCCAGACGTCACCGACGCGCATGGACCGCGAACGAAGGACGGATGATGAACACACCGGAACAGAACTCACGGGTTGGCCTTGTGCTTCTCGATGACCCTAAGGCCGTCAATTCGGGCCACTGGGTACTGTCCCGCCTCGTCCTTTTCCATTGATTTCACCATGTCAAAAGCACAGAGAAGGCCGGCACTGACCCCGGCCAAGGCTTCCATCTCGATTCCGGTCCGGTAGTGTGCGCCGACCTCGACT
This sequence comes from Candidatus Poseidoniales archaeon, assembly GCA_003602635.1. Classification (GTDB taxonomy): domain Archaea; phylum Thermoplasmatota; class Poseidoniia; order Poseidoniales; family Poseidoniaceae; genus MGIIa-L3. Next base: position 3,084 of record QQSJ01000014.1, on the reverse strand, counting down.
TCACAGCCGAGGCGATCGCCGTCGACGTGCCAACGTACCTTGCAGGATTCGATGGGCACGGGATGGCAATGGGGAATCAGACGTGGCGTCTCTTTCACCGCCTGAATGGCTGCGATGGTCGAGGCTTCGCGCACGTCGCCCTTCGGGACACCGCCTTCGAGGATGGCTACGAGGGTCTCTGGACGAAGGGTCACCCACCCTTCAGCCACCGCACGGCGGGCCACGGCCGGCTTCCGACCGATGTCCACGATGCCTTCAATTTCAACCGAGTCCGGCTTTCCACGTGGCTCCATGATCGGTCACCTCTTTCTTCCACAGGGGGGCTTGCTGCTTGAGTTCATCGATGAGCCAACGGCAGGCATCGAAGGCCGGACCGCGGTGCGCAGAACCCACATGAATCGCGACGATCGGCTCTTCGGGCTCGACGCTTCCGATGCGGTGTGCGATGGCCACGGCCCGAAGCCTGTGGGCCTCTCCTGCCTCGACGGCCAGCCTGCGCAACACCTTCGGAAGTTCCTCTTGCCAGGCGTCAAATTCCAGTCGGAGGACGTTGGCCTCGCCTTCTGTCCCGCGGGTGAGACCGACGAAACTGACGACTGCGCCGACCCCATCGACCGGCATCCGTTGCAACAAGGCGTCCGGATCGAGCCGCCCGTTTGGGGTGTCCACAATCACCTCGCAGGGTGAGTCAGGGGTGGACATGGATGATGCTCACACAGCGCATCCTTCAAACCCTCCGCGCCGATGTCCAAGCATGGACGGAGAGGGTCCAATCGTCGTGATGGGCGCCGGGCTCTCAGGGCTCGCTGCCGCCACGCTGCTGGCTCGAGCTGGACGAGAAGTCCACGTCCACGACATCCGTGCGGACTCAGGAGCGCGGTTCGACGGGGATTTCCAGGCCCTCGAAAATTGGAGCATGGATGCCGATTTCTTCGACCAGCTCGAAACCTGGGGCTTTGATTCCACTTCGTTCAAATCCACCTCCTTTTCCGTGGTGGACCTCATCCATCCAGACGACGAGGTCACGCAAGCAAAAACCGACGGTGTGGCCTACCGCATCGTCGAGCGAGGGACGTCCGACCACACCATCGACCAGGCCTTCAAGCGGATGGCCATCGAGGCCGGCGCTACCCTGCATTACAAGTCACGGATTGACGAGAAGGACGCGGACATCGTGGCCTGCGGTCCAAAGGACACCTCAGCCCTGGCCCTTGGCGAGATTTTCCGGACCAGTCACCCAAACCACATCGCGTTCCAATTGAACGACAAACTCGCGCCCGGCGCGTACAGCTACCTCATCATCATCGACGGCGTTGGCCTCATTTGCACCTGCCTCTGGCGCAAGCAGAAGAAGAGCGAGCGCTTCCTCAACGAATGCATCGCCACCTACCAGCGGCTCTATCCAGACATCGACATGGAACCGATCAAGCGCGTCGGTGGGAAGGGCGATTTTACGCTCAACGGCTTCTACACCGTTCCTGAAACGGGTCAGCACTTTGTCGGGGAGTCGGGCGGCCTTCAGGACTTCATGTGGGGGTTCGGAATGCGAATGGCCGTATGGTCGGGCGTGTTGGCGGCTCAAGAGATGCTTGGTGGTCCATCGTACGACAAGGAAGTCCGAAGGCAACTCTTGCCCTACGTGCAGACCAGTGTGGCGAACCGCTGGCTGATGAACAGGGTCGGCGACCGCATGTTCAAGCGCATGTGCGTGCGCTGGATGAAGGACCAAGATCGGTCTGGCGACGGCCTACGATGGATCGGCCGCCTCTTCCGTCCAAGCCTGCTGAAGCGGCTCGTGTATGCAACGACCTCCCCGTTCATGCTTGAACGCGGCAGCGGGCCGACGAAACCGAAGCGCCTGCCCTTCCGCGCGGCCAAGCCGCGTGATGCATGGGAACAGAGCGAGGCTGCGCTGGCCGTGAAGGCCCGTTGGGAGGCCGCGCGGCGCAGCGGCGGCCACACCTCTTTCGAAAGCCGAGACGGGGAAGCTCACGAAACCGAAGCCACGCTCGCCTGAGCCGCTGCGGTTGCTTCATTAGCGCCCTTCCATTGGAGGGGTCATGTCCGACCTCTACGGCCTGACCTTCGAAGCGATGCCCAACAATCTCGTGAACTACGGCACCACCGACAACGGCATCGCCGTCATCGAACTCGCCTCCGACTCCGGCGGCGAGCCCCTTCAGGGCGACGCGACCGCGGTGAACACCTACACGCACGGCATGTTCCGTGACTTCGACGAGGCCATCATCCGCGCCCGCTTCGACGACAAGGTCACGGCCATCGTCATCACCGGCGCCGGTGAGAAGTTCTTCTCCGCAGGTGCGTCCATCAAGATGCTCAACAGCGTCTCGCCCGGCTTCAAGTACAACTTCTGCCTTCACGCCAACGAAACCCTGTCTCGCCTCGAGCAGACGCCAAAGATCGTCATCGCGGCCATCAACGGCCACGCTGTCGGCGGCGGCCTCGAGATCGCCATGGCCGCGGACATCCGCATCGCCCGCAAGAACAGCGGCAAGGTCGGCTTGCCTGAGATCAACCTCGGCGTGCTCGCCGGAACCGGCGGCACCGCTCGCCTGACCCGCCTCATCGGCAAGGCCAAGGCCCTCGAGATGATGGTGACCGGCGAGCTCATGTCCTTTGAAGACGCCAAGAACCACACCCTGATCAACCAGATTTGGGAAGGCAACGCGACCGAATTCCGCGAGATGATGCTCGACTGGGTCAGCGCTCAGTTCACCCTGCCCAACAAGGCCGCAAAGGCCGTGGGCAACATCAAGCGCTCCTGCCAGACCGGCCCCGAGATCCCATTCGAGTACCACCTTGCGCTTGAGCGTGAACTCCAGGCGGCCCTCTTCTTCAGCGAAGACGCCAAGGAAGGCATCGCGGCCTACGTCGAGAAGCGCATCCCCTCCTTCACCGGTCAGTGAAAGGGAACCGTGCTTCGGCCTGCCGCATCGGCAGGGCGTCGCCTGTACCGGCTGAGGTACCATAACAAGCCACTGCGCTCGATTCGCCTAGAAGCGCCCAACGGAGCGTTGAAGTCCCGTCACGGCGGGCCACCACCATGGACCCCAGCGATGTCAT
>QQSJ01000139.1:2037-6195 GCA_003602635.1 Candidatus Poseidoniales archaeon | reverse complement strand
GTGCAGGAGATCAAGGACATCGACGAGGAGGTGCCCTACCTCTTCTTGGACGAATTGAATGGCGTTGCAGGGCAAGACAACGCCACCAACCAGACCCTGAATTGGAGCATGGTGCTCTCCGAGCGCAGCGGCCAGCAGGAGGACGACAAGAACTCGCAGGAGCAGTACGCCTACTACTACCGGCCCACGGTGTTCAGGTCGCTGGACAACGGCACGCTGTACGACGACAGCAGCAACGATTCCTTCCAGCGTGAGCCCTTCATGGCCTCCTTCATGCTCCTGGACCCCTCCGGCGCGGACACTGGAACGGACCTGGTCATCGTCAACGTCCACACCAAGCCGACCCTGGCGGTCGAGGAAATGAGCGCCCTTGGTGACGTGCACGCGTGGGGGCAAGCCAACTATTCCAACGACGACGATTACGTCATTTTGGGCGACTTCAACGGGGATTGCTCCTATGCGTCGTACAACGAACTCATCGAGCTCTCCATTGCCTCGGAGAACTACACGTGGCTGATTCCCGACGACGCCGATACCACGGTGGGCAACTCACGTTGCGCCTACGACCGGATCGTGGCCGCGAGCAACCTGGACGATCGTCTGACCGGGACGTGGGGCATCGACGAGCGCATCAGCAGCGGCGCGGTGTCGGATCACAAGCCGGTGTGGTTTGACGTGCAGCGCACCTGAGGCAAGGTCTGTTCGGGCCTTGGTTGTCGACGAACACAAGGGTATCGTCTGCCGATCTTGATTCGGAGAATGGTTGATACTGATTTGTCCACGCATGGTGCTTGAGGCGATTCGCATGACCCGAGGAAAAGTTCCATTCCAATGGTTGGACCTTCCTGAGAATTTGCGTCTTGAAACTGAGCCACATGTCCTTGCCGTCCATCAAGCCTTCAACCCACCGACCAGAGGAGAGAACATCACGCGGTACGCAGGAACGATCCTGATCCTCGGGATTGCTGTGAAACTCGTGTTCGACGTCCTTCGGTATGAAACATCTGAACTGGATGAGCTCCTCCCTCCAGCTGCCCATCTTTTGCCCCTGGTGCCGGCCTCGGGCCTTGTGGTGCTCGCCATCATGTTGAACCTAAGGCGAAGGGTGAAACGCCTCATCTTTGATTTCAACACCGGTACCGTGAGGCTCCAAGCGAGGACCTTCTCGTACGTGGGCAGGAGATCTGCCGCATTTTCAACGCCCTTCAGCGTCATGCTGAAACCCAACACAAGAGAAAAAGAGCATCACTCGAACGATGAATACTCCAGCCACAGGTGGACGACCCACCATGAGGGATACGAGGTGTTGGTGCCCCTCGAAAAGAGAGGCCTACGTTCGGTTCTGTTCCTTGAAACCGATGATCTGAAACGAGATTATGGGGAATTCTTTGCCGCTCTGGCCAGGGTCGCGGGCATTGACGATCCCCTCGTGGAGGAGACGCCCTTTTGGACATCGGTTGACGGCTGAACGTCCATGTCTTCGAATGAACGAGAACTTGGATTGTGTCAGAGTTCGATCGACTGGCGCTCCATGAGGAACGCAAAGGAGAGGTCGAAGAGCCCTTTTCCATCAACGACGGCGTTCCAGGCACCGTGGCCATGGCCTTCGAGCGTCACCAGTTCGCTGTGGATGCCGAGCGCATCGTAGGTGTCCTGCAGGGTCAATGCGCCCTCGTAGGGCGTCACGGGATCGTTGCCGTCGCCATGGGCCATGAACAACTCTGGGTCATTCGCATCGTATCGGTCGACGCCGTACACCGTGTTGTAGAGCTCGATTTTGACGTTGGAGCCCCAGAAATAGACCATGCTCTTCACGTCGTAGGTTTCGTTCAGGTTGGTCGTGGCCAAGGTGGGGTCGTCATCAAGGGTGATTTCATCACGGAAATCGCCTGCATCGCTGATGCCCAGCGCGATGGTCGTGATCGAGCCTGCTGAAGCGCCACCGACCGCGATTTGATCGACGTCGATGTTGTAGGTGTCCGCGTTGGCGACGACCCATCGCAGCGCGGCTTTCGAATCCCGCTGAGCGGCGTACATGGCCACGGATTGCTGGAGTTGTTTGGACGATTCAACGTTCTCGAGCGCGTGTTCAATCCATGCCTGGGGCGCAATGCCACGGTAGTAGTCCACCATCTCTTCCTGAGACTTCCCGTCAACGTCACCCAATTCTTCGGTGGTTCGGTAGTCGATGGAGACGTAGACCCAACCGCGGGAGGCGTAGTAGTTGCCCATTTCCACGATCTCGGGCTTGTGCTTGATGCCGCCCGTGAATCCTCCGCCGTGAATGAACATCAGGACGGGCCTGTCCGTCGACTCACGGTCGGGGCAATACACGTCGAGCTTGAGCGGGACCGCCGAGGCTTCCGTGCTGGTTTGCGTGTGCGCAAGACCACTGGCGTAGACCACGTCCTCGTAGGTGATGACCTCGTATGGGCCAGGCTCGTACACCGGCCCAGTATCTCCTCCGCCGTTGCCGTTGCGAAGGCAGCCCGAGAGCGACATGGTGAGCATCAGCATGACCGCAAGCAGGACGGTTTTCTTGCTCATGGATGAAAGTACACACCAGGAGTATATGATTGGCAGGTCACAGGCGTGTAACCCTCCACTTGGGTTGGTTGTGCTGCCGTCAACTGGCTGCGATGTTCACAACGACCGCGCTTGGGTTCCATCTGGGGAATTCATTTTACCTCACTTTGAGAGCCGCCCTTCATGCGTCGGAATCAGGTTGTTGCGTTGTTGCTGGCCCTCATGGTGCCCATGACGGGGTGCATTGGCGAGGGTGAAGAGGAACTTGAAACACCCTTCGTCATCGGTGAGCCGGTGCCGGAGTTGACCGCCCCGAACCAACACGGTGAGAACTTCACGCTCTCTGGCATGGAAGGCACCATGCTTGTTCTTCTGCTCAACATGGGCGAATGGTGCCCCTACTGCGAGCAAGCCACCGAGAACGCCACGGCGTTGATTGAAGCGATGGAATCCATCGATGACCGTTACAACGTGAGTTTTGTTGAGGTGCTTGGGAGCAACGAGGGAAGTGAAGCGGCCAACCAAAGTTACGCCATGGCATGGTCCACCACCTTCAACACCTCCCATCCTGTTCTGCACGCTGAGGTCTCACGCGAGTACGTCAGCGGGGTGAGCGTTGGATTCCCAACCTATGCTGTGGTCGATCCAGCCGGTGTGCTGAGGCTCACAAAAGACGGCGTCAACACGCTCTCGGCCGAAGACGTGCAGGACCAGTACGAGGCTTACCTTTCAGCCCTTGATGCAGAATCTTCTGATTCCTAAGCGCCTCCGCCTCAAGGTTCATTCACGGCCACGTTTGATATTGGACATGGCCGATGTCGAAGTTGAAGTGGATTGCCCACACTGTGGCGGGAGGATCAACCTCGGCACAAACGCGTCTGGAGCGTTTGATTGCCCGCTCTGCAACGAGCAGTTTGAATGGAACTCTGATGCCCCGTCTTTTCTGGACATCTTGTTTGAGATGGGATTCTGGATCGGAGCTTTGGCTCCGTTCCTGCTTGCATGCTCGGTGATTGTCCTCGGTCTCATGATCGCCGGGGATGGGTGGGGCTTCCTCGCCTGGGCCCTTGTTTCGGTGGTGTTGTGGCCGGTCGTCTCCCTCGCCATCGGGCTCTATGGATACGTGGCGGCACGGGTGCCACTGATGTTCGGAGGGCTGGTGTCCCTGGCGGTCTCGATCGGTTTCTACCTGCTGTTTTGGGCTGTTGTTGCCGTGAGCAACCTCTGACAGCATGCCCCTCAGGGTTGAGGTTCGTGGTCCAGGACGGCTTCGGCTTCGCCCTGACGCGCTTCGTCGTGGGCGTGGATGTCCGCGCCCAGACCTGCGAGCACCTCGAAGGCCTCCTCTGCGGTCTCGCAGCGCTGGAAGAAGCGGGTCTGCGGCCATCCACAATCCACGGTGTCCTTCTCCGTCGGGTGCTCTTCCACCCAGGCTTCGCACGCTGAGCCGTAGCACAGGGCGCTGAATTGGTGCAGGTCCACCCACATGGTCCTGCGGCGGCACACGGGGCAATCGCGGACCTGGAGGTGCGCAAGTTCGGTCATGCCGTCTTCGCCGATGACGTCGACGTCCCAGGCCACGACGCTGGCGCGTTCGAGGCGCATGCGTTCGGTCTTCCTCAGGAAGGCGCG
>QQSJ01000139.1:884-2010 GCA_003602635.1 Candidatus Poseidoniales archaeon | reverse complement strand
CTTCGATGACCGAGGGCACGTAGACGCGCTTGACCGGCGCCTCGTCCATGCACGGTGTTTCCCGATGCGCCGCATCAAGGCTCCGCTCACGCAACGCGCGAAGCCTCGACCCATGGGCATCCACCGGGATGCGGCAGGGGCGCTTCGGGCTTGGCGATGCGCACGGTGGCCTTCGCCACCCCCGGCGTGGCCATGAGTCGGTCAAGGATCGCGTCCACCATGGCCTCGAGAAGCCGGTACGGTTGATCCGATTCGAGCAACACGGCGTCCACTGCGGCTTGGAGGTCCGCGTAGTTGACCGTTCCGTCGAGTTGGGTGGCGCCGGCGCTTGCGGTCACGACGGTCACGTCGACCACGAAAGGCTGCGTGCGCTTGAGTTCGTGGTCGAACCAGCCGTGGGTCGCGTGGACCTCGTAGCCCTCCAGTCCGATGGTGTACGCCACGCGCTCACCTCAGGGCTCGTCCTTCTCGTGGACCCAAATGAGGTGCCAGCCGAATTCGGTGCGGACCGGCTCGGAGACTTCACCCACGGGCAGGTTCCACACGGCGGTGTCGAAGGGGCGAACCATCTGGCCGTTTCGGAACCATCCGAGGTCGCCGTTGTTGCCTTTCGAGGGGCAGCTGGACTTCTTTCGCGCCATCTTCTGGAAGGCCTTCAGGGAGGTGCACTTCTCACGGATTTGCAAGGCTTCGGCCTTCGAGTCGACGAGGATGTGCGACGCATGGGCACGACGTGGCGGCATGAACCGGACCCTGAGGCGGCCCCCTAAGACCGTGCCGCTCAGCCCCACGCGAGCCAGCGGAGGTAGGTGCCGTACACCGTCACGGAGACGCCGAGGGATTCGGCGTTGAAGCGGGACATGTCGTCCGCGTACGAGTGGTATTCGTAGGAGCCGCTGCCGTAGCAAACGATGGCGTCTCCTTCCGCTCCTCCGGGCAGATCGTAGACAAACGGACCGTGGTCGGAGTTGTAGGGCATGCCCGTTTCGGAGCCTTGCGCGCCGTCAAGCAGGGTGAAGCGCACGTTGTAGCGTTCTGCGACGTCAGCGCGTTCGCTTTGGTAGAGGGCGTAGATGGCCTGGATGTTCGCCAAGTCTTCGGGGTTGTTGCTGAACATGGAAATGCC
>QQSJ01000139.1:0-857 GCA_003602635.1 Candidatus Poseidoniales archaeon | reverse complement strand
TGGTTCATGTCGAGGTTGATGTACAGGCGCAGGTTGCTTGCCAGAACTTGTCCGTTGGCCTGCACGTAGGCTTTGGAGCCGAACAGCCCCTCCTCTTCGCCGCCCCAGGTGCAGAAGCGCAAGGTGCGCTCTGGCGTGCCTTCGGTTTCGGCGATTTTGGCGATTTGCCGCGCCATCTCAAGCACGCTTGCGGTTCCGGAGGTGTCGTCCACTGCGCCTGGGCTGTGGTAGACCGTGTCGTGGTGCGCACCGACGATGACCACTTCAGAGGAGGTTCCAGGCAGGGTGCCGCACGGGACCTTCACGTCGAGTTGACCGCCGTTGGTCACGTCGATGACCATCTCGAGGCGCGCGCCGTCCGCGGCCAATTGGCGCATTTCTTGTCCGGTGTTGTTGGAGACGGCGATGAAGGCGATGTCCGGCAAAGAGCCACCGTTCGCGGCCTTGACGGCCGTGGTGTCGAGCGATTTGAAGATCGGCACGCAGTCGTCGGCCTCCACCAAACCGCAGTTGTATCCGGTGTTGATGCGCACAAGGGCGGCCAGATCGTTCTGTGCTGCTTTGCTGAAGAGGTCGGTGTTGCCGCCGATGGTGCCGCTGCTGTCGACGATGCCGACCGCTCCACCTGCGGAGGACCACGCGCCATCGTCCGAGCCGTCGCCAAGGTCCACCAAGGGGACGTCCATGTTGAACTGCGCATCGATCGAGCCGGAGAAGCCCTGGATGACGTAGTCCACACGATGCTGGAATTCCACAATGCGTCCTTCTGAGCCGATGTCACCGAAGCCACACGGCTGAACCAAGGGGTTCGCGCCAGGTGGACACATGCGGAGCGACGGCTCGCTGTTGACGCTGAA
>QQSJ01000138.1 GCA_003602635.1 Candidatus Poseidoniales archaeon | reverse complement strand
GGCATGCCCTGGACGGTGAAGTCCGAGCCCTTCGCAAGAAAGCCACACGCCTTGAGGATGAAATCGCTCATCTGAAGAGTCCCCCGATGATCATTGGAACGCTCCAAGACATGCTTGGTCCGCGTACGGCCATCGTCAAGTCCTCCAACGGCACGGTGTTCCAAGTCGCGGTCAATGAACGGCTCGCGGCCGACAAACTCCGCCCAGGAGCAAGGGTGGCCATGAATCAAGACAGTTTGGCCATCATCGAACTCCTCCACGACGCGTGGGACCCAATGGTCAGTGGCGCAGAAATGATCGAGGCCCCCAACATCTCCTACGCAGATGTGGCCGGTTTGGAGGATGAAATCACGCTCGTCAAGGAAGCCGTCGAACTTCCACTGAAGAATCCCGCATTGTTCACGAAAGTGGGCGTAACGCCGCCGAAGGGCGTGCTCCTTGTTGGTCCGCCTGGATGCGGGAAGACGTTGCTCGCCAAAGCGGTGGCCAATTCCACCGAAGCCACCTTCATCCGAATGGTAGGCAGTGAATTGGCGCAGAAGTACATCGGCGAAGGCGGCCGTCTTGTTCGCGAACTGTTTGCCCTGGCCAAGGAAAAGGCGCCAAGCATCATTTTCCTTGACGAAATTGACGCCATCGGAGCCAAGCGGCTGGACGGCTCTACCAGCGGCGACCGTGAGGTTCAACGGACGCTCATGCAATTGTTGGCGGAGTTGGACGGCTTCGATCAACTCGATGACGTGAAGATCATCGCAGCGACCAACAGGCCCGACATACTGGACGATGCACTCCTTCGCCCGGGCCGATTCGACCGCGTCATTGAGATTGGTTTGCCGAAGGACGAAGGCCGCAAGGCCATCCTCGAGTTGCACCTCTCTTCCATGACCACCCGTCGCGTGGACGTGGCCGCCATTGTTGGTGCCACGAAGGGGTTCTCTGGAGCAGAGCTCGCCGCAACGTGCATCGAGGCTGGGATGATCGCCATCAGGGATCAACGGACACAAATCCGGCAGGGTGACCTGAAGGACGCCGTGGCCAAGATTTCTGAGAAGCGTGCCCATGCAGGGGCACGTCAAGACCCCACACGTCTCTACGCGTGACGCAGCCAACGTTCAAGGACGGCTGCGTCTGAACGGGACGGCATGAACGCCATCGTAGAGTGTGTGCCCAACATCTCGGAAGGCCGCGATGCGGATCTCATCGGCGCCGTCGTTGATGCAGCACGAATCGATGGGTGTTCCATCCTGAGCGTTGAGCCGGACGCAGACTACAACCGAACCGTGATCACGATGGCGGGCGCTCCTGACGCCGTTGCTGAGGCGGCCACGGCCCTCAGCGTGGAAGCCATCCAACGCATCGACATGAGGCAGCACAGCGGTGAACACCCTCGGCTCGGCGCCGTGGACGTCTGCCCGTTCATTCCGATTCAAGGCATCGACATGGAAGCATGCGCTTCGTTGGCCGCCAAGGTCGGTGAAGAAGTGGCGAAGCGCACAGGAGCGCCGGTGTTCCTCTATGGCGCAAGCGCATCATCACCCAGCAGAACCAAGCTTTCGGACCTTCGGCGAGGTGAATACGAGGGCTTGGAAGCACGCCTGACCGAAGGCGCAGAGACGCGTCACGACGGCACTCGACGACCGGATCATGGACCGTTGACCTGGACGGAAGAAGCCGCGAAAAGTGGCGGATGCACCTATGGTGCTCGCCCAGTGCTGATCGCCTACAACGTCAACGTACCCGAACCTGATGCAGTAGTGGCCAAGCACATTGGAACCATCGTGCGGGGAAGCGGCCGCATCATCGCACGCGAAGGCGACCGGAAACTGCGGACGGCGGGGATGATTCCCAGCGTGCAAGGCATGGGTGTCGTGCTTGAACAGCAGGGGATTTCTCAAGTCAGCATGAACCTCACCAACGCCGATGAATGCGGCGTTCTGCAGGCCTTTGAGACGGTGAAAAGTTTGGCTGCAGACCATGGTTTGCAGGTCACAGGAAGTGAACTCGTGGGCCTCATTCCGCTTGAGTCCATGCTTGAGGCGGGACGCTGGTATGCACCGACAGCAGTCGAGGACGCGCACCTTGTTGAGGCAGCGGTCAACGGACTAGGCTTGGATGCGTTCGGGCCCTTTGAGGCCGAATCAAGGATCATCGAATGGGCCATTCAGGAGGCGGGAGCATGACGTGGGCAACGACAACCTTGCAGGACTTTGAGAACGCCATCAAATCCTCCGACCCCACGCCAGGCGGTGGGACCGTGGCCGCTGTGGCGCTCGGGCAAGCCGCTGCCTTGGTGAGCATGGTAGCCGAACTCACCCTCGCATCAGATCGGTGGGAAGACGCGCACGCAGAAGCAACAGAGGCACGAGCGGTCGCGGCAGACATCATGCCGTGGGCTTCCCACCTCGCAGATGCAGATGCTGAGGCCTTTGACGCGGTGGTTGATGCGTTCAAACTTCCAAAAGGCAACGATGAGGAAAAAGCCGTCCGTAAGCAAGCCATTCGTGCAGCTACCTTGGGTGCGGCCGAAGTCCCCTTCGAAACCGCTCAACATGCCTGTGCATTGTTGCCTCACGTGCTGGCCATGGCAGAGCGCGGCAACAGCAACGCGGCCAGCGATGCAGGCGTGGCGTCGTTGATGGCCACAGCAGCAGCCAAGGGGGCTGTGTTCAACGTCATCATCAACCTGAATTCACTCCCAGAGAACATGGGCCATGAGATGCGACAAGCACTCCCGGCCATGGAAGAGAACATTCGCCTTCTTGGACGACAATGCATGGACGCCGTGCGTGGACGCTTGTGATCACCGAACGCGCGAACCGTTCTTGATGGCGTCTGCAACGGTCAGAAGCCTGACGCACCCGTCTTCATCGTCAGCAGCGAGCATCATGCCCTCGCTCATGACGCCACGAAGCTTCCTTGGAGCAAGGTTTGCCACCACGATGACTTGGAGTCCGTTGAGTTCCTCTGCGGTGTAGACGTCACGCAGACCTGCACAGATGGTCCTGCCAGCCTCGCTGCCGTCGTCCAATTGGACGACCCAAAGACGGTCGGCGTTGGGATGTTCTTCCACCGAGGTCACGGTGGCCACACGCAATTCTACCGCCATGAATTGATCGAATTCAATCGTGCTGATGCCTTCTCGTTCCATGTTCTTCGTCTCCTTCTTTTTTGTTCGCCGACTGCCTTTGACGCCTCCGACACTTGGCGGTGAGGCCTCCGATTGCTCTTCAGCCACATGCCCTTCTCGTGCGAGAATGGCGTCGAGGTCAAGTCGCTCAAAGAGCGGCGTTGGAGCATCGGTTGACGGAGCGATGTTCTGGTCCATGGAGACCGCCTCGTCCCACAAAACTTCGCTCACGTCTCCTTCGTAGCCTTGCATCGACCACAGGCGCTGTGCAGCCTTCGGCAAGAACGGTTGAATGGTGATGGCAATCCCGCGGAGCATGCGTGCAGCCAATGCGAGACCTGCGAACGCTTGGTCGCGTACGTCTTGCGTTGCATCTGGTTTGAGCGCCACCCATGGCGCTGCACGTTGAACAACACCGTTTCCTTGTTGCGCGACGTTCATCACGCCCCGCAAGGCTTCCTTGAAGCGGTGCCGATCCAACGAGACACCGACGGCTTCGTGCTGAGCGTGCCAGGCCTGCACGTCCTCAGTCCACGCGTCTGGACGGTCCCAATCGGACAATTCTCCGAGGCCAGCTTGCCTCATTTTCACGGTCAAAGTCAACACACGATGTGCAAAATTGCCGAAGGCCGCAATCAATTCGGAATTGATCTTCTCAACAAAATCCTGCCACGTGAAATCCGTGTCATGGTTTTCTGGCATGTTGATGGAAAGGTAGTAGCGCAGGGTGTCTGGATCGTGGTGCTCCAAAAACGACGGCAACCAAACGGCGTGTTTTCGTGACTTGGAAAACTGTCCACCGCTGAGCATCAGGTATTCCATCGCCGGCAAATCATGCGGAAGCGCCAATTCTCCAGGCCCAGGCAGCGCAGGGTCTGTCGCCCCGTTGGCCGACATGTTGAGCCCGAGCACGATGGCGGGCCAAATGACGGTGTGGAACGGGATGTTGTCCTTGCCGAGGAAGTACAAATGGCGCGGACTTCGACCTTCGTCGTCCACGCACCACCACGCCTTCCACGCATCGTTGGCCAACGGATGATCCTGGCCATGTCCTTCGGCCCAGATTTGTGCACAGGTGAGGTAGCCTTGAACGGCTTCAAACCACACATAGACGCACTTGCCATCCCATTCGTCATCGTCGAATGGAACGGGGATGCCCCATTCAAGATCACGTGTCACGGCACGAGGGCGCAAGCCCATGTCCAACCATTGCTTGGTCATCGCCCGAACGTTGGATTTCCAATGGGGGGACGATGATGCGGCAAAGTCTTCCAACAACGATTGAAAGGCATCAAGCCGATAGAACAAGTGCTCAGTGTCGCGTACCTCGATGGTGCGTTCTGGGTGCATCTTTGAGCGAGGGTTGGACAGTTCAACGGATTCGTAAGTGGCACCGCAGGTGTCGCATTGGTCACCTCGGGCGTCCTCTGCATCGCATGCAGGACAGGTCCCCTCGACGTAACGGTCCGGCAGAAACCTCCCACCGTCATCGTTGACTTCGAAGAATTGCTGCGTCGTCCGTCGTTCAAACAGACCCGCCTCATCCAAACGCAGCACGTTATCCCGCACACGTTGGGCGTGGTTGGGGTCGCTGGTTCTGTTGAACAAGGCTCCACCATATTCCACGCCTCGGAGGTCGACATGGTTGGACCAAGCACATCCCAAATCGTGCAAGGCTTGCGAATTGATGGCGTGGAACCGATCGACCACGTCTTGCGGCGAGATGCCCTCCTGTTCCGCCGTCACGGTGATCGGTGTCCCGTGCTCGTCAGACCCAGAGACCATCAGGACACGGCGGCCTTTGGCACGTTCGTACCGGTATTGGATGTCGGGTGGCAGGTAGCAACCGGCGACGTGTCCAAGGTGCAGCGGGCCGTTGGCGTACGGCCATGCCACGCAAATGAGGACGTGGTCGGAGGTTGACATCCGTCCGCGGCTCTTGGCTACATCACTTAGGCCTTCTTCACCTCTGCAGGCTCCGTCATCTTGATGAGCATCGAACCTTTGCTAGGGGTGTCTCTGACAGGGGCTTACCACCACATGGTCCTCGAAGCACTCGCGGCGGCTGGACCCGCCATCAACGCAACAGGAAGCGGAGATGTCCGACTTCTGACCTTCTATGTCGTCGTGGCGCTCGGGATTTCCTTCTTGTGTTCCATCCTCGAAGCCGTCGTCCTGTCCGTCACCCAAACGTGGGTGGCCGTACAGAAAAACAACGGCAACAAAACAGGGGAACTTTGGGGCGCGCTCAAGGAGGACGACGCCGTTGGGCCGCTGACCGCGATCCTCACCCTGAACACCATCTCTCACACCATGGGAGCGGCGGGTGTCGGTTCACAAGTCCAGTTGATCTACGGCGATGGTGCCCTCACCTTGGCCTCTATTCTCCTCACGTTGGCCATGCTGCTGCTCTCTGAAATTGTTCCAAAGACAATTGGAGCAGCCTATTGGAAGCAACTCGCCCGCCCCTGCGGTTCGCTCCTTCGGGTCGTCGTCTGGTCCATGACCGTCCTGATCGTCCCGATTCAAATCCTGAAGCGTGTGCTGCCAAAGGGTGAGCTGAACCTTGTGTCCAGGGACGATGTGGCCGCCTTGGCCGACCTCGGCGAAGAGCGAGGCGTGCTGAACCAAGACGAAGAGGCCATCATTCACAACTTGCTTCGGTTGAGGGACATCTCCGTGCAGGACGTGATGACCCCGAGAACCGTGATGCAAACCGTTCAATCGGATTCGACCGTGATGGAAGTCACAGAATCCATGCCTGTGCTCCGCTTTTCCCGTATGCCGGTCCTTGGTTCGGGCTCAGACGACGTGTTGGGTCTTGTGCTGCGGTCCCGCATCCTCCGGGCTTCATCAAACGACGAACACGGCGCCACCATGCAAGATCTGATGCAACCGGTCACGCGAATTCGCATGGAACAAAGCGTGGAAGAAGCGTTGGACTTGTTCCTTGAAAGCAAGCAGCACTTCGCTCTCGTCACCAACGAATTTGGCGGCACAGAGGGTGCAGTGACCTTGGAAGACGTGTTCGAGACCCTCATCGGGGAAGAAATCGTGGATGAACTCGATGAAGTCGAAGACATGAGGGAATATGCCCGTGAACAAGCAGCCCTCAGCAGCGAGGAATGAACTCCATCTCCCTCAACCACGCCACCTGGGCAAGGTCGCGCTCCTCATGACGAGAGGTACCGCTGTGCCGGAGCGTCGATGAACGCCATACGCTCAGCAGCGACTCGGGGACCGCATCAATCAGCGTGTCCAGATGGACGGTTCCAAGCCGTGCGTCCGGATCTGCCTGCATCACAAAGGTCGGAACATGGGGGCATCCCCACCGTGGAACATCGACGTCGGCCAGACTTGTGATAACAAGCCCTGGGTGCATCGCATTCCATCTCGTCATCAATTTGCGAACCACGTACTTCCTCAGAAAGGATGGGAGACGCAGACGCTCCAACAACAACGGACTGTAGCAGGTCATTGGAGATTCCAGCAACAAGGCGCGGATGCGGTCTCGATGACGTCCGCTGGCAGAACGAATCACGACATAGGCCCCCAGCGAGTGTCCGTGAAGAATGAGTTGTTCGTTGGACGCAAAACCAAGGTGGCCTGAATCAAGGTGATCGATCAGGTGGTCGAGGCAATCTACAACGCATTGAGCGGTGAAGTGACCTGCATAGGAAGAGGTCCCATGGCTCAACATTTCAAGCAACACCACATTGAATCCCTCGTGGAAGAGATGCTCGGTTCTGTTTCGTGCGTGCGCCGTGCCCGACGTCCACCCGTGAACGGCCAATAGAAGGGGTGCGGACGGGTCATGTTGGCGAACGTGGACGCGGTAGGGTCCGTGAGGTCCCTCCAGCATGGTCGAAGGCCAATCGTCGTGCTCCAAGGGCGCCGTTGAACGTGGTGGCCCCTGGAGGATGGTGTCCAACAAGCGTTTGGTGAACATGCCTCAGGCTTCGTCGTCTGAGTCTTCAGATGCTTCATCGGCTTCGGAGGTCTCCTCAGCTGCAGCCTGTTCGATGGCTTCGGCAGCCGCTTCGGCTGCTTTGGTCGCTGCCTTGGCCGCGGCCTTTTCTTGACGCTCGGCTTGCCGCTGGGCCAATCGATCGCCCCAGTCGCCCATGCTGTCAAGTCGTGCACTCCAGCCCGTGCTGGTTTCAGATGCCACCGGAGCGTGCTTGACGAGGTAAGCGGCAAAAGCACGGTCGAACATGCCTTGGTTGAGGTCGCTCGCTCGCTTGAATTGGCGGTCGATGATGAGGAAGGACATCAACACAACTCCCACGGCGAACCAGATGATACCGTTGGTATCGCCGCCCTGGCCAAGCTCGCTCATGTTGAACATGACCAAACAACCGCCCACGAGGAACATGAATCCAACCATGCTGTTGAGCACGGCGTGGATTTTCAGGGGTGGGTTTCCGGAGGCATTGATGTATTTGGTACGAGACACAAACTGCCCCACGTTGCGCCCGAAGCGCACAGGGACGACAAACACGTTGAGCACGTACAGCGTCATGGCTCCGAGGATCGAGGCAGAATTGGCGACCGTTGAGTTGACGAAAATCACCACAAAGGCCGCACCGATGAGCAGGCCGTAGTTGATGATGAAGTTCGAAAGGGAGCCGATGAAGCGTGCCGTGCCTGGAGCGATTTCAAATTCACTCGGAAGGCCCTTGGGTCGAGCCTTGGGCTTCTTTGCTTTCTTGGCCTTGGCAGCCTTGGCAGGCGCTGCCACAGGTTGCGCAACGGGTTGCGCGACGGCTGCGACAGGAACCGCGGCCGGTGCGGCAACGGGCACCGC
Organism: Candidatus Poseidoniales archaeon; assembly: GCA_003602635.1. Lineage (GTDB taxonomy): Archaea > Thermoplasmatota > Poseidoniia > Poseidoniales > Poseidoniaceae > MGIIa-L3. The sequence goes on along the minus strand of QQSJ01000138.1, from coordinate 12,099 downwards.
GGCCGTAGCCGCTGGTGCAGGAGTGGTTGTGGTGGTTGAGTTGGCCTTGTCAAGCAGTCCCATGGTGTTCACGCTCAATTATAGATCGCAGCAATGCGGTTGTACAGGGCGAAGTTGGGGCTTCCAACAAACGCGTTGATCGCTTCGTCGGGCATGTCGCCGAGCAATCGGTCGACCATCGCAAAGAAGGCCACCCGGTCATCTTGGTTCGCACCTGCAGGGTTGCGTCCGACGCGCTCATACAAGCCAAATTCAGGGCTGGAAAGGAATTCATTCACCGTCGCTTCGGGCAAATCGGTCCCGAGAAGATGATCGACGACGTTGACGAAGTCTGGGAACTCATCGCCGGCCACAGGTGTTGCAATGGGAACGGCCACAGGTGCTGCAATGGGCGCGGCCACGGCTGCTGCGGGACTGCCTCGAAGCGCACGACGTTCTTCCATCAGGGCGCGCAACTCAGGGCGAAGGGCTTCCAGGGTTGCGGCATCTCCCGATGCCTTGGCGGCCTCGTACTGAGGTTTCAGTTCTCGGAGGCGGTTTTCAACAACGGTCAGACGGTCCACTTCGGGGGCTTCTGCGACCATTTCCGCATCCAGCAACTCAACCGTGGGTGCTTCACGAACTTCGGCCAAGCGGTCGTCGTGCATTTGCTTGCGCAACACGATGATTTCTCGATCCAGTTCGTGACCAAAACGGTCCGCATACCGGTCCAAGAGCGACCCGGCTTCCTTGTTCGTCAGACGATCAATGTGGCCGTAGACCTGTTGCAACGGTTTCTCTGTGCGCTTGGCCCACATTTCGGAGTATGCGTCCGATTCCCCTGCGGGCGCTGCGGGCGCTTCAGGGGCTTCCGCAGGCGGAAAAGGAGCAGGGGGGTCTGGGAGTGGAGCAGCGCCTGGTGCTGCAGGGAGGTCAGGCAGCGCAGGTGGTGCGGGCAAAGGGGCCGGGGGCGCCATACCGGGAGCCGGTAGGGGCGGCAGGTCCGGCAACGGGGGTGCGGCAGGAGCCTGTGCTTCTGCAGCCTTGCGTCGTCGACGACCCATGGTGAACCCCACCCTGTCGTCGCACTGTGCCCCTTCAAGGTTCCTCAGCAAAGGGCGCTCGAATGGACAACCTTCAGGTCACTTTTCTGGCCCAACCTTTCAACGAAAGAAAGACCTCTTCTGCTTCTGTCACCTCAACGACGTCCCCCGTTGAAGCCTCGATGTTGCGTCCATGCAAACCGAACACGGCATCGTCAACGGTCATTTCCATGCGCCGATCCACCTCCGTACCAAACACCACGGCTTCCGTGAGCGCGTCGTATGCGCCTGGCCGATCGGGATTCAGCCTCGACAAGGGAAGAGTGGACACGCGAAGGCCGCATTTGCCGTGCAAACTTGTTGGCCAACGAATTTGACGCCTCGTGTCGATGGTCACAACTTCGTCCGTTTCTCCTGCAGCTCCCAGCACAATGGAGGCATCCGTGGCGACCAGGTCGGCGAACAAGATCTTCGGACCGTCCTTCAAGACGTTGAAGTTCCCTTCAAGCAAGCGTTCAGCACGGCGCGGGTCAGACAACGTGTCCGCCAATTTTCGAATGGCTGCAACCGAGTGTGGTCCCGCCGTGCGCCCCTCGTGTGCTCGGCGTCGTTGAACGCCGTCATGTAGGCGCTTGATGTCTTCCTTCGTGGTGTCCCCGGTGGTGATGCCTTGGAGGGTGGCCACGGTTGAAGCAACGCCTTCCCGAACACGACGACTCCATCCACGGGCATTCGTGTCTTTGTACATCCCAAAACGGCCCGCAACATCCACGCCTTCTCCGCGAATATGGGCGACCAACTCACGACGGGCGTCTGAATCGAGGTGAACCAAAGTCGGGTCACGGTAGTGAAGGTGGAATCCACGGTGGCCGGAAAAGGTCACGTGGAGGTGTTCCTCCTTGAATCCAAATTCTGGTTCCAAAAATTCAGACCAAAGGGTCCACGCCTGTTCCTGAATGAGGGCAAGCATGCCCGGGAAATCCCGATCAGACACACCAGGCAAGTGGTCGCCGTCGAGATCGAAAATCAAGTCGGCACCAAGCCAAGATTTGTCCGCCATTTTCGCCTCGAAAGGACGCTTCCAGTACGCGGTGGAATAGAAGCATGAATGCGTGGGGCGTTGCAGGAGAAAGGAACGTACGTCGTCCATGCTGGAGAACGATTGATGCCGGAGTGGAGCACCTTCGCCGAAGGGGATGAACATCCATTCCCTTCGTGAGAGGCGGGGGGGTTGCCAGAACTCAGCGCTACGGTAGTAGCCGCTGAATCGATGTGCGACGCGCGCCCAACCGTCCATTGTGACGCGTCGATGACGACACCGCTTGAACCCATGCCTCAGCGGGCATAGAAGCGCTCGACGGTTTCACCAACGACGGTGGACGTGTCTGCGCCGGTGGCCTCAACGTAGCATGTCCAACAGACGTAGTTGTTGTTCAGGACCATGGCTGCGCCAAAGGTCATCCGCTTGTTGCACATGCTGCAACGCGGTCCAATCTCACCGTTGGGGGCCTGAGCCAGCCGAATGTGGTCGTGGGGCATTGGAGGTCCTCAGGTCGGGGTGGTAGGCTCGGGTTTTGAGGCTTCGCTCAGTCCTTGTTCCATTCTGCGCGTTCGCACCAATCGAGCAAATCCAGTGCGACTTCGCACGATTCTGAGATTTCTGCTGCTGGGTGCGTGAGAAAGCGTTCCAAGACCGGCCTCGACCGGCCGTCACCAATGGCACCCATCGCTTCAGCGGCCTCATGGCGCACCATGACGTGCTCCTCTTCGTCTTCCAACCGTTCCCAAAGCGTGGGCAAGGCGCGTGGATTTTGCATTTGGCCCAGGACATATGCGAGTTCATGACGGAGCAAGGCGCTCTTGGATGAAAAGGCGCTGCAAAGGGTGTCGACCGATCCATCCGATCCGTCGTTGCGCAAAGCAAAGACCGCCCTCATCCGCTCAAACATCCTTGCTTGCTCGTCGAGGAGCACTTCGCGGTGTTGAGCCGATGAACCGTGCGTGGCAGGAGGAGCAGGATCCACGGACCCGTAGTCGCTGACTTCGGGGGTGGACGAGGTCAATCTCACGCCTCCGATGCACCAATGAAGGACATGCCGTCCACGTCGAAGGAAGCGTCCACCATGCCCGCCTGAATACCCTCCTTGAGGAAGCGACGAATGGAGTCCCGTCCTTCTTGGCGGTAATCGATGGTCCGATCGTTGACGTACATGCCAACGAAGGCTTCGTTGGTGTCGTCGTCGATGCCTCGGCCCCATGCTTTGGCAAATTCAAGGGCGGCTTCAGGGGAACGAATCGCATGTTCGATGGACATCTTGGTGTACAGCGTGATGTCTTCCATGACCTGTTGGCCAAGATCACGGCGAACGACGTTGCCACCCAAGGGCATGGGCCAACCGCCGGTTCGCTCGTTCCACCAGATGCCCAAATCGATGAGCACGTTGAGGTTGTGGTCCTTGTAGGTCAATTGGCCTTCGTGGATGATCAATCCAGACACATAGCGGCCATCGAGTACGCCGGGCATGATTTCATCGAAGGGAACCACTTCGATGGGAACGTCGCCCCAAGCCAAACGAAGGCCAAGGTACGCGCTGGTTTTCAGACCGGGGACGGCGATGGGCGAAGCACGTGCTTCTTCTTCGGTGACGCCCGGTTTTGTGATGATCATGGGGCCATAGCCCTCGCCCATTGAGGCGCCACAGTTCATCAGAGCATAGCGGTCAGCGATGTCAGGGAAGGCATGAATGGACACCGCTGAAACTTCGAGTTCGCTGTTCATGGCCCTGTGATTGAGGGTCTCAATGTCCTGCAATTCATGGACAAAGACGTAGCCGGGAGTGGGGAACGCGCCGGTGGTCAGTGCATGGAACATGAACGCATCGTCCGGGTCGGGTGAGTGGCCAATTCGGACGATCTTTTCGCCGGCCTCGTTCGTGGGAAGGTCTGCGCTCATGGCCCGGGGTCCGACCCGCCCTTCAAGAAGGCACCTCTCACGCCATCGGTGCGATGGCTTCCCACGCCCAACGTGGGGATTGATTCAACCCGCATGCACGTTCAAGGAAAGCGTGAAGACCGACGTGATCTTCAGGTGCGAGCCGATTGAAGACCTCACCGAAGTAGCGGTCGAGGCGGTCCATGGACAAACCCGTGTGCGCATGGGCACGCTCGAGCACGGCTTGGCGGGCTGCGGGTTCCCGTTCAAAGGCCAACAATCGTGTCAGAAGCGCTGCGTGGGCTTCTGCCACGAGTTCCTTCGGTGTATCGGCCCGGGCGACGAACACACCGAACACCATCGGGAGGCCTGTTCGCTCAACCCACGCCTGACTCAGATCCATTTGAACGAGGTTTGGATGGAGCGTCGCACCGTCCAACGCCCGATCGCCGATAATCAGCGCGCCGTCGGCCACGTCCAACATGCCGTCAAGATCCGGCCCCATTTGCACGTAGGCGACGTCATGGTTGAATTGACCGACAAGCCATCGAAGAAGCGCCACCGAGGAAGCGGAATCCGATGGGATGGCGATGGTCTTCATGGCCTCGATGGGCATGTCTCCAAAGAGCAGCACGCTGCCAACTTCACCCGCCGAGGAGATGCCAACATCAGGCACCAGGACCAAATCCTCGTGATGACGGGCGTAGTCCGCGGCAGGAATGGGCGCCAACACGCAGTCCCTGCGAAGGACGTGGCCCGTAAGCCACGATGGAGGAGCCGCAAGCACCGACCAAGATTCATCCAAGCCGGTGAACAACGGATCGCAATTGATGAAGGCCACTCGGCCGATTGTTCGAGTCCACGTGGCGGTCATGCATTCACCTCATTCGCTGGCCATGGTCAATCCACGTCGCTTCGGCATCGGCGGAGCAACGTAACGTGTGAAGGAGGTGTAGTCAGAATTTCGCTCGTAGGGTTCAGCTCCAGCGTCCTGAATCAATCGTGCCATGCGGCGACGGTCGGCGTCCAAGGGCGCGGTAGAACCGGCGAGATGCATGATGGATTCTTTGTGGACGGTCCCGTCGATGTCGTCGGCACCGAAACGAAGCGCGAGTTCCCCAAGGCCGTCACCGACGTTCATTCGATACGCCTTGATGTGGGGGATGCTGTCGAGCATCAACCTCGAAACGGCGATGGTCCGCAGGACTTCAGCCCCGGTGGCCAATTGTGCCTCAGGAAGTCGCGTGTCATCCGGAAGGAACGGGTAGGGGACGAAGCACTGGAAGCCGCCTGTGGCGTCAGCCACCTCGCGCAAACGCAGCATGTGCACGACACGTTGTTCGAGGCTCTCGACGGTACCGAAGAGCATGGTGCAGTTGCTGACGTGTCCCAATTCGTGGACCGTGGCATGGATGTCCAGGTATTCTTGGCTGCTTTCTTTTCCGTTGCAAATGATCGCTCGGACTTCGTCGTCGAGGATCTCAGCCCCACCTCCGGGAAGCTGATCCAATCCAGCATCAAACAAACGCTTCAGCGTTTCACGAACGGTAAGGTTGGACTGTTGGGCGAGATGTTTGACCTCCACAGCGGTCAGGGCTTTGATCGAGACGTGTGGATAAGCCGCTTTCGCAGCCGAAAACATCGCCTCGTACGTCGACACGTCCCAATCAGGGTGCAGTCCGCCGACAGAGTGTACTTCGGTCACATGGTCCGCGTAGCGACCGAGATCCTCAACGTAGGCTTCGGTGGAAAAGGCGTAAGCATCGTCCTGCCGTTTCGAGCGGCGGAAGGCGCAGAACCGGCAAGCAAGAGCGCAAACGTTGGTCGGATTGATGTGGACGTTATGGTTGAAGAACGCGCGGCGATCAAAGCGGGCTTCTTTGGCCAAATGAGCGAGGCGGCCGAGTTCCGGAAGGTCTGGATGATGGTAGAGGAGTAGGCCATCTTCGAGTTCAAGACGGCCACCAGAGGACAAGCGTTCAATGACGGGAGTCAACGCCTCGCTCCATGATTCAGTACGAATCGAGGCGATGAAGCGTTCATGCCAATCGTGGTCCGCGCCGGCGGCCCTGTGCTCTGCACGGACGGCCGCCATGCGAATTTCTCAAGCCCGGAACGTTTCAAGGTGGTGTTTACGCCGTGTCGGCTCTGGTCAACGCCAATCGCATGATTTTCCTGAATTCATCCATGACCAAGACCGTGGAAGCAACCAAAATCACGACCACCCAGTCCTGCGACTCCAAGGTGGTGGTTTTGAGAAGGTCACCGATGACCACATCGCCAAAGGGCAAACCAACGTCGGCCCCTTGAACGAAAATCAGCAACAAGCCCATCGAAATCATCGTAGCGTAGTTGATGGCACGGTTGGAGAAAATCCCGAGATCGAACACGATGGAACGCTCTCCGGAGCGACAGTTGAGCACGTTGAACAACTGGTACACAATGAACACAGAGAAGGCCATTGTACGGGATTGACGCAATTCTTGCTCCCATGCATCGAACAATGGACCACCGTCCTCTTCTTGCTCAAGGCAAGCAGCCACGTCGAAATCAGCACCCATCCCCTGACATGGCCCCGTGATGATTTCTCCGCCAGCAAGTCCGAAGACGATCATGGTGCCCGTGACCATGACGATACCAAGGAAGAGAATCAGGGAGATGTCCTGCGCATTTGGCAAAGGCTCCCCAACGGGTCGCGGTGGACGATCCATGACTTCCCCGTGGCGCTTTTCCATCCCCAGAGCCACGGCAGGTGGGCCGTCCATCAGGATGTTGATCACCAAAATTTGCGTCGCGGTCAGAGGCAATTCCCATCCCAACACAAGGGTGCTGACGAACAAGAGAAGCACGGCAGCAACGTTGGTTGAGATTTGGTAGCGGACGAAGTTTCGAATGTTGGAGTAAATCTTGCGACCCTCTTCCACGGCTTCGACGATGTTCGCAAAGTTGTCGTCCTGGAGGATCATGTCTGCGGCGTCTTTGGCCACGTCCGTGCCAGCAATGCCCATGGCCACACCGATGTTGGCCTGGGCAAGGGCGGGGGCGTCGTTGACGCCGTCGCCGGTCATCGCGACCACATGCCCCTTCTCTTGGAGCGCCGTTACGATGCGCATCTTGTCCATGGGCGTCACGCGGGAGTAAATGCTGGCACCTTCCACACGGTGACGAAGATCCTCTTCGTCCATGTCGCGCAGTTCTCGACCGCTGATGGAGGCCCCGTCGTCGCATCCAAGATCTTGAGCGATGGCTTCTGCCGTGGCTTGCTGGTCGCCTGTGATCATCTTGACGTCAATGCCCGCGCGATGGCACCGTGCAATGGCGTCCGCCACCTCTGCACGAGGTGGATCGATGATGCCGACGGAACCAAGGAGAATCAAGTCCTTCTCAAGCGACACGTCAGGGTCGAGAACTTCGTCATCAGCAAGTTGGCGTGCCCCGAAGGTGATCACGCGCATGGCGCGGTCGGCCAGTTCGCCCACTCGGTTTCTGTATCCTTGAGGCTCGTCACCCCCAAAGGCGATGGCCTCACCGTCTTGGAAGCGCTGTGTGCACAAGGGGAGGATGGAAGAGGTGGCGCCTTTCACGAACAGCCATCGTTCTCCTTGGTACTCATGTACGGTTGACATGCGCTTACGAACGCTGTCGAAGACCTGTTCGTGAAGGCGAGGGTGGAGGGACGCAAATTTTGTCACGTCTCCATTGAGTTTCCAACCGGCCACCGCGCATGCGGCATCGGTGGGATCACCGATCGCTGACCAGAGGCCTTCGTCTTCCTGGACCACAGCGTTGTGGGAGAGGGTAAGGCCAGCAGCGAGAAGACGGAATGGAATCTCACGTTGCAGGCTCGACATGGCCTCTTCGTCGAGTGCATCTCCGTCCTGCTCAAGGGTGCCGGTTGGCTTGTACCCTTCACCCCCTACGTCGAAGGTTTGGTCAAAGGTAGCGAGGGCTTTGACCGTCATTTGGTTCGTGGTCAACGTTCCGGTCTTGTCCGAGCAGATGACGGTGGTGGAACCAAGGGTTTCCACGGCCTTCATCTGGCGAATGATGGCTCGATGGCGAGCCATGTTGCGCATGCCCAAGGACAGGGTGATCACCAAGATGATGGGCAATCCTTCGGGCACGATGGCCACGAAGATGGCAATGGCGACAATGAACTGGTCAATCACGACTGAAAACAAGTCGCTTTGCCCGTCGATGATGGCTTTGCCGAGTTCCACCCCAACGATGACGACGGCCACAAGAAGGGCGATGAAACCAAGGAAACGGCCAAGTGATTCGAGCTTCAGTTCGAGGGGAGTCTTCGGAGGTTCCGCTTCCTGAATGTCAGAAGCGATGCGGCCGAGTTGGGTTTCCATCCCGATGCTTACGACCATGCCTTTTCCACGCCCAGTGGACACGGTGGTGCCCATGTACGCCATGTTGTCACGTTCGGCAAGGAGCAGGTCTTCTGCAAGCGCGTCAGCACCCTTCTTACGAGGGACAGATTCGCCGGTCAACGCAGATTCGTCAACGGTGAATTGCATGATGGACGTCAACCTGACGTCAGCAGGGACCTTCTGACCCTCCTCAAGCCGCACGAGATCACCGGGCAGCAGCATGTCGGCTGGAATCTCGATGTCCCGTCCATCACGAACGACCACGCACTGGCTCACTGCGCTGGACTTCAAGCGCTCGACCGCTTCCTCGGCTTTGCCTTCCTGCCAATACCCAAAGACAGCATTCGCCGTAAGCACGATGAAGATGAAAATTGCGTCACCAGGTTGCTCGGGGTGAATCGCGAGGGCGATCAACGCTGCTCCAATCAACAGAAAATTGAGAGGATCGTTGTACTGGTTAAGGAATCGGAGCCAAGCAGGTTCCCGGGCTTTTGACGTGAGGCGATTCAAGCCATGGCGAGCCCGAAGATCGAAGACTTGTGCATCGGACAGCCCCTCAGGACCCGATTCCAATTGTTCGGAAACGCGTTCGGTTTCCAACGCATGCCAAGGAATTCCTTCCCCCCTTTGGGGATGGACCGATGGACCCATGTTTGGGAACGAGAACATGGTTTACCCATGAAGGTGATGGTCGGCCACCTCCGGCCGATGCTTTGACGATGAACGGACGGTTCGGGTGCTCGTGGGCGCCACAGAAGACCCCTTCATTCCGGCCGACGTGACCGTCCCGGAGCTGACCGTCCGGGTCCTCATCGTCGGCATCGTCCTTGGTGTGCTCATGACCGCCGCGAACGCATACCTCGGCCTCTACGCAGGCATGACCGTCTCAGCCAGCATTCCCGCGGCCGTGATGTCGATGATCATCCTGCGGCTGATGTTCAACGACGTCACCATTTTGGAAAACAACAGCGTTCAGACCATGGCCAGCGCCGGAGAAAGTCTGGCTGCTGGCATCATTTTCACCGTCCCTGCTTTCCTCGTCGTCGGACTTTGGACCGACATCAATTGGGGCATCACGCTTGCCATTGCCTTGCTTGGTGGATGGTTGGGGACGATGTTCACCATCGCTCTACGCCGGTTGTTCATCGTTGAGGAAGCCCTTCCCTATCCCGAAGGAGTCGCCTGCCGCGAAGTCCTCGTGGCCGGAGAAGAGGGCGGCGATGGCATGGTCGCCATCCTCTACGCCCTCGGGATCGGTGCTTTGTACGGATTCGTGGTGAAAGTGACGGCCTCTGTGCACCACGCGGTCGAAGGCGCCATCGGTTTCCTCGGAACCCGCCTCTACGCCGGAGCGGACCTCTCCGTGGCCTTGTTTTCCGTTGGCTTCATCGTCGGCCTTCGCATTGCTTCCTTCATTTTCTTGGGCGGTGTCATCGGATTTGGCATCCTCACACCCGTCTACGGTCTGGTCCATGGTTGGCCTGAAGGAGACCTGACGGCAGGATTCACGGCCATTTTCCTTAGCCAAATCCGCTACATCGGCGTTGGTGCCATGGTGGTGGGCGGAGTTCATACGTTGTGGATGATGAGGAAAACGATCGTCGAAGGACTCTCTGGCGCGTTCAAAGCCACGGACGGTGAGGCTGAACTCCTGCTTCGAACAGAGCAAGACATCCCGCTCCGTTACGTGGCCATGGTTGTCGGGGTCTTGGTCATCTTGACCTTCTTGTTCTACTGGGGCACGACAGGATCGTTGGTCCTCGCCCTCGCTGGCGCGCTGTTCCTTGCCGTCGTGGCCTTCTTCTTCAGCGCGGTGGCGGGCTACATCGCTGGTGTCGTGGGTTCCTCGAACTCACCCGTTTCTGGCATGACCATTGCGACCCTTCTGTTCACGGTCCTTCTGGTGTGGGTCATCGGCGACCTGGTGTTGAACCTCGCCACCGAGGAATTGATTCTCGCCACCTTGTTGATCGCCGCCGTTGTCGCCTCTTCCAGCGCCATTGCCGGTGACGTGATGCAGGACCTGAAGACGGGCAACATGGTTGGAGCAACCCCTTGGCGGCAACAGACCGCTGAGGTCGTGGGTGTGACCGTCGGTGCACTTGTGATTGGACCTGTGTTGAGCCTCCTTCACAACGCATTCCGCATCTCTGCCACGGCGTGCCTCAACGACCCACTTCCTTCCGACCCGACGTGCTCGAAGGCCCTTTTCGCGCCGCAAGCAGAGCTCATTGGCGCCATTGCTCAAGGGGCCTTTGGCGGCTCGATCAACATCCAGATGGTGTTGCTTGGCGTGCTCTTTGCCGTGGCGCTGATTCGGCTCAAGATGCCCGTCATGTCCGTAGCCATCGGGTTGTATCTCCCTCTCAAGTTGTCCGTCCCCATCATGCTCGGTGGACTGATTGCCGCCACCATGGGAGCAGTCATCGTTCGGCGCATCGACGGCGACAACGTGGAAGAACCATCGGAAGAAGCCCAGAAATCGGTTGAGGACATGAAGGCGCGTGGTGTGCTGATCGGAGCAGGCTACATCGCTGGAGAATCCCTTCTTGGCGTGTTCTTGGCGGTCCTCATCGTCCTCGACGTCGACCTCTCAGCAATGCTTGGCATCACCGCACTTGGCGATCTCGCATCGCTGCTGTTCTTCCTCTGGTTCGTGGGCGTCTTCATTGCACTGGTCGCACAAACCATGCCACGTGGTGTGACGCCGGCCATGGTGATCGCCGTGATAACGACGTCCGTTCAAAGCACGGTCATGAAGATGATTCCAAGCATGTTTCGGCAGGACGAGTCCTGACGAGCAATGTGAAAGGATGAAAGGCCCACCTCAAAGGACCGCTGGCAATGACCGCCGACATTGATGTCCTCGAAGAGCAAGCCCGTCGCTGTCGCGTCGAGATCGTAAAGATGGTCCATCGTGCTCAAGCCGGCCACCCAGGCGGTTCACTCTCAGAGATCGACCTTTTGGTGGGCTTGTACGGTGGCATCCTGAGGGTCAAGCCAGACGATCCAGATTGGGAGGACCGGGACCGGTTCATCCTCTCCAAAGGTCACGCTTCGCCGGGGATGTACGCCGTGCTTGCCGAGCATGGATTCATCGGCCATGACGACCTGAAGAGCTACCGTGTGAAAGGTGGCGTCTGTCAAGGGCATGTCGACATGAAGTGGTGCCCTGGCGTCGATTTTTCAGCCGGTTCGTTGGGCATGGGCCTCTCCTTTGGCCTTGGTTGCGCCCTAGCTGCGCGACTTGACGGTTCCAACCGACAGGCATGGGTCATGCTCGGTGACGGTGAAGTGCAGGAAGGCAGCGTGTGGGAAGCAGCCATGGCTGCAAAGCACCACAACGTTGGGAACCTCAAGGCCATTGTTGACGTCAATCGAATTCAGAACGACGATTTCTGCGTTGAACAAATGGATCTTCATGATCTTGAAGCCACGTGGGCCTCCTTTGGTTGGGAAGTCTTTGCCGTCGACGGCCACGACATGAGCGCCGTCATCGCCGCCCTCATGGCGGTTTCAGCGCACACCGACGGGCCTGCTGTCCTTCTCGCACAGACGGTGAAGGGCAAGGGCGTGTCGTTCATGGAAGACAACCCCTCCTTCCACGGAGCCGCTCCGAACGACGATCAATTTGCGCAAGCCATGGCCGAACTCGGGGAGGTGGCAGCATGACACGCATGGCCGCCACACGCGACGGCTATGGAGCCGCATTGATGGAACTCGCAAGCAACGACAAGGTCGTCGTGCTCGAGGCCGACCTTGGCAA
>QQSJ01000137.1:1785-2718 GCA_003602635.1 Candidatus Poseidoniales archaeon | reverse complement strand
GTCCAACATGGTGACCAGCACGCCCGTGCCGGGCAATCTGTCGTCGAACGTGTTGCCTCCTTTCAATTCAATGAAGACCCGTTGGTCCTCTGTAAGGTCCACTCGGAGGAGCGAGCCTCCTTCGTGACGTGGGGTGAGGTCCATGGTGGGTCCAAGGCATGGTCCGTCCCGCTGGACGGGGAAATCAAGCACGACTTCCGTGCTCGTGTCCAATCCAATCAATTGCATGCTGGCCGCCGTTGGCAAGGCCGGCCACACCCCTCCACCGTTCCAGTTTCCTGAAGCCATGATGTCCCAATCACCGACGCCGTGCCAGGAACCGGTCCAGGCAGGATCGTGAACAGGATACAAGTCGATGGCCCCAAGTTGGTGCAACATCTCGTGTACCACGGTGCCTCCAGCGCCCGTACCTCCTCGCATCGTGGCCATCGAATAATGAGCGACATCGAGGTCTTCTTCGACTTCGAACGGCTCCATCAAGTGCGTGAAGTGCGACCATATTCGGTCGGATCCTCCCGAGCCAGTCTCCTGTCCTCGGCTGGTGTGGAGGATCAACAAGCGGTCCACAACGCCGTCATCGTCCAAATCATGCTGATTCCACTCAATGTTGTCCGAACGCATGGATTCCAGAACGTCCACGACCAATTGTGCTGGGAGGAAGGCTCCATCGCTTGAGAAATCGCGTCCTGCGGAACTGTCTTTCCCGTATGTGCTGGACGTTTCCTCTGCACGGACCACCTCGCTGTGAACGGTGAACGCGATGTCCTCATCGCCAGACATGACCGCCAAATAGTCCCGGATTTCACCGTCCATCAAAGCCGAGGCCTGAGCCACACCAAGGCCAGTGTCTGCCGTCGTGGCATCTGGGAAGTCAACCACGACCACGAACCAATGTTCTCGACCGATTTGCCAAGGCGTCAAAGCCTGTTGCTG
>QQSJ01000137.1:0-1388 GCA_003602635.1 Candidatus Poseidoniales archaeon | reverse complement strand
TGGATGGCGTCGTGAAACCGTGAAGGCAACGGGGCCGTGGTGCAACCGACGACCACCACGTCCGTGGCGTTTCCGTCCTGAACACGTTCCAACAGGGCCGTACGTTCCCGTGGGCGATGGCACAAACCTCGCGTGGTGCAATGACCGAATTCTGCAGGAGGGGGGCAACGCGCTGCTCCAAAGGCGCCTTCACAGGCGCAATCCACGACCAACAATCGCCGGCGCGTCCCATCGCCGTCAAAGACGGTGGGCAACCAACGAGGCTCCGTGTTTCGCCATGGCATGAGGGGGAGTTCGAGGACCAGCGCACCAACAATCGCCAACGGCCATCGTAGATCGTTCATCGTCACCCACGTTGAACCGACCATCAGGAGGACGATCGGCAAGGAAATTCGCCAGCGCCACATGACCACGCGTTCTCGGTCCAACCGGCCGAGGAGCCCCGCACCAAGGCTGGCTCCACTTGCGGCTCCAAGCAAGGCCAAGATCCACATCATGGCCAAGGTCAATTCCACCAAGCCGACCGCATCAAGGGCCAGCACAAGTCCGGTTGATTGGACGGTGACCATCGCCTGTGTGTACAGCCACGGGGCTGCACGTAGTCCGAACCACACCGCCACGGCCATGCCGAGGGATGACGTCGCCACCAGGCCAAAGGTGAGGCGACGTCGTTCACCAGGAAGCAAGGCTGGTGAAGCAAAAGCGACGGCCTGCTGCACGACCAAGGGCAAGGTCAGAACACCGGCAATGACGATGGCGCTTGTCCAACGCAGACCGATCCACGCACCTGGTTCGAACACGACCATGCAATCGCTGCACGGTGCCAAGGCATCGAGCCATTCCATCAAGAACCCATCAATCCGCTGCGAGAGGACCACGGTCAGGGCCGCCAAGGCCACGAGCACGATGGACACGCGCGCAGAGAATTCCTCGAGATGTCCGACGACGGTTTGGTCGCGGTCCGACTCAAGCCGGAGGTCGGCCACGGCGATTCACCTTCAAACCAGATCCTTGTGGACGGGGTCGGCTCGGGCCTGCACGATGGTCCGGTACACGCCGTAGCCTGACCAGAGCGTCGTCATGCCCAGCAGAAGGGCGTAGCCCCACGGTTGGCCACTGTCCACGGCCCATGCAAATCCGATGCCGAGACCCGCGGTAAGCAAGCCGCGCCGGATGCCTTGCGGGACGGCAATCCGGCGGTCGAGGTGGTTTGGACCGCCACCGAAGCGGCGCTCGTAGAACTCGCCCTGGACAACGGCGCCCACAATGAAGATGGACAACGTGGTCCAATAGTAGACGTTGCCGTTTTCGAAGAAGGACTCGGCCAACTTGGCCTGTTCTTCGGCCTCGAGCGCTTCTGGGTCTTCTTCAGCCACGAAGAGGCTCTC
>QQSJ01000136.1 GCA_003602635.1 Candidatus Poseidoniales archaeon | reverse complement strand
CTTGAAGCCTGAGCCGGGCGCAAGGATGAACCGCGCCCCCCGTCACGGACGACCATGAGCGAGGTCCCTGCAGGCTTGGACCTGAGCGGCATAGCACGGCGTCCGCCTCGTCCGACGGTGACCATGACGGTCACCAGGGACGGGCCTGACGGCCTTGAGGTCCTGCTGGGCTTGCGCTCACCCACAATGAGGGCCTTTCCCCAAACCTGGGCCTTTCCCGGAGGAGGTGTCGCGCGAGGTGAGGCCGAAGCCTTCGCTGCCGCGGACCTTCCGTCCGTCGGCGATGAACACGACCTCGCCCGCTTTGCCGGCGCCCGTGAGATGGCGGAGGAACTCGGATGGTGGTGGGACGGAGCGCGGTTGCAAACGATCGAGGCGGACCTGCGAACCTCCCTGCTGACCGACCGAGGCGCGTGGTCGAAGGCGATGAACGCCGGAGCACCTGCCGTGGATTTGCGCGGGATGAAGGTCATCAGCCAGCGGACCACGCCGCCCTTTGGCCCGATGCAATTTGACAACACCTTCCTTCACGTTCACCTTGGTTCGACGGACGACACCCCCGAACTCGACCTTGAGCCACAAACAGAATTCACGGAAATGCGCTGGGCAACACCCGCAGGCTTCCTCCAAGCATGGCGTGACCACGCCATGCGCATCGCCCCGCCGGTGGTGTCCTTGCTGCAGTTCCTTGAGCGGCGGTTGGGCAGCAACGGAGGCGATGCGGTTGAAGCCATGGCCTTCGTCGCCAAACAGCAACCTGGCAGGGCGTCTATCCTGTTCGCCCATGGCGTTCAGGTGGTCCCTGTGCCCACGGCGACCTTGCCTCCGGCGGACCACACCAACTGCTACCTCATCGGACCGCCGGGCGGGCCGATCGTCATCGTGGATCCAGCCATCACCCACCGTGAATCGATGGAACACTTGGCCGACGTCGTGGACCGTCATGGAGGCGAAGTGCAGGCGTACCTCTACACCCACGGCCACGGCGACCACGTCGGTGACGAAGACCTCCTTCGCGAAGCCTTCGACGTGCCCATTTGGGGTCATGAGGAGGGAGGCATGCGCATCGACCGGGCCCTCAACGACGGTGATGTCGTGGACCTTGGCGACCATCGTTGGACCGTGCTCCACACGCCGGGCCATCATCCAGGGCACCTCTGCCTGCTGAGCGAGGCCGGGCTGATTGCTGGAGACATGGTGGCCGGCATTGGGACCATCCTGATCCCACCCGGCCAAGGCGACATGAACGTCTACCTCGAGCAACTTGAGCGCTTGGCCTCGCTTGAGCCGCACATGATTTTCCCCTCGCATGGACCGGTCATCACCCGGCCAATGGCCCTGTTGAACCACTACGTGAACCATCGGCGCGCACGCCACGGCAGGGTCCTCGATGCGGTTCAAGCGGGCCGGAGTTCCGTGGCTGACATCGCCACTGAGGCGTACGCTGACAGCCCGGACGCACATCCGGGGCTGGCCCAAGACCAGACGCTTGCCCACCTGCTCGCCCACGCCGAACACGGCACGGTGCGGCAGCACAACGGCGGCTGGCATCCGGCCTGAAGGGCCCCTTTCCGCGGGCATCAGCGTCAAGAACGAGGCCATCCTCCTCCGGGCGGGGTCGTCATGAAGCAGGCGATGAGCGCGTTCGATTTGCGTGCCATCGCCCATGAGCTTCAGGCTCATCTTGGCGCTTGGGTCAAGAAATCCTACATGCCCCACTACGAGCAAGTCGTGCTCCGCTTCAACCCGAAGGACGCGGACGCCTTTGACCTCGTCATCGTCCGAGGCCGGCGCATTTCGACGTCCACCCGGGACCGCCCGATGCCGATGTCGCCTCCGCCGTTCGCGATGCTCTTGCGCAAACAGCTGGGCAACGCGCGCCTCATCGGCGTCGAGCAGCTCGCCTTCGACCGCCTGTTGCGCATGACCTTCACCACCAAGGGCGGGGATCGCCATCTCATCATCGAATGCTTCGGGGACGGCAACGTCATCCTGCTCGACGAGAACGACACCATCATCCAGCCCCTGACCCACGCCACCTACCGCGACAGGACGCTCAAGCGTGGCGAAGCCTACCTTCCACCACCCCCTGCGCTCGACCCGGATGGGTTGGACGTGGGCGGACTTGCAGCCATCCTCGCTGCTTCTGACCGCAACCTCGCCTCAACGTTGGGC
Organism: Candidatus Poseidoniales archaeon; assembly: GCA_003602635.1. Lineage (GTDB taxonomy): Archaea > Thermoplasmatota > Poseidoniia > Poseidoniales > Poseidoniaceae > MGIIa-L3. The sequence goes on along the minus strand of QQSJ01000136.1, from coordinate 1,217 downwards.
GGGCAGGTCAACCTCGGTGGACGTCTGGCCAACGCGGTGTGCGATGCCGCCGGCCTCGACGCCGACATGGCAGCGAACGAAGCGGACGCTGCTCCGGTTCATGCGGCCTTGCGCGGGCTGTTGGACGCCTTGGAACAAGGACGAGCGGGGCACCTGGTGCTCAAGGCGGACGCACCGGACGTCCCGAGTGACGGAAGCCTCGACGCTTTCCTGATGGAACACGTCGAGGAAGCCACGCCGGTGCTGCTGCCCGACCATGCCGAACGGAACACGATGCCCTTCACTGGCATGCTCGAAGCCATCGATGCCTGGTGGGGCGGACACGATTCGGACGCGCTTCTCCGCCGGGAGCTCGAGCAGGTCAACGCGGCCGCTCCCGGGCGAGGGCATTCCACCGACGTGGAACGCCTCGAACGTCGATTGGCTCAACAGGAGAAAGCCCTGGAGGGTTTCCACGCCAAAGTCGAGAAACAGCAGGCTCTTGGTCACGCAATCCAGGAGCATTGGACGCACGTGGACGGCCTGCTCATGCAGACCCGCGAAGCGGTGGAGCGCACAGGTTGGGATGCGGTGATGTCGGCCGTGAAAGGCATCCCATGGATCCGCAGCGCCGACCCTGCTGAACGGACGATTCGATGCCTGCTGCCCAACGAGGACGGGGAACCCGGAACCCAGGAAGTCACGCTCCACCTCGACGAAAGCGTGCACCAAAACGCGCAACGTCTCTTCACCGCGGCCAGGAAGCAGAAGGACAAGTCATCGGGTGCGGTCGCTGCGCTGGAAACGACGCGGACCGAGTTGGAGCGCGCCAAGAAAAAGGAAGCGAAGCAGCAGGCCAGCGGTCAGGTGGTTCGCGTCAAGCGCTCCAAGCGGCTCTGGTTTGAGCACCACCGCTGGACCATGCTCGCCAACGGCCGATTGATGGTCGGCGGACGTGACGCCAAAGGCAACGACGCCATCGTGAAGAAGCACCTGAAAGGCGACGACATGTACCTTCACGCCGATCTTCATGGCGCCCCGTCATGCGCCATGCAGTCCCAGCGTGGCTTCGTGGTCGATGAACGGCCTCCCGCCTACTTGCCCGAAGGCATGCCTGCGTTCCGGTTGAGCGACCGCATCGAAGCCGGCGCCATCACGGAGGCCGACATGGAGCAGGGTGCACAACTGGCCTTGTGCTGGAGCCGCGCGTGGGGCAGCGGTGGCGGTCACGGCACGGT
>QQSJ01000135.1 GCA_003602635.1 Candidatus Poseidoniales archaeon | reverse complement strand
AAGTGGGTCGTCCAGTGGTGGACGGCACGGATGATGTAGCCGAAGGGCAGTTCGGTCATGATGAACTGCATGCTCTTGTAGGCCGGCGAGGGGTCGCCTTCGCCACCGGGCACGTAGTAGATGCCGAGCACCGTGCCGGTAATCACGAGGATGATGAAGGACAGGAAGGAGATGCCACCCAAGCAGTACAGCGGGTACCAATACCAGATGATGCGAAGTTTGTACTTCTCCGCGTGGGTCAGCGGCATCTGGCGGTGCATGTTGTAGTACGCGGACTTCGACATGTTCCAGTAATCTTGGATGCGGAACCGCGTGTCAAGCCAGCTGAACACCCAAAGGAAGGAGCGTTCGGCCAGGCCCATCGAACCGCTGGATTCGACGGCGCGAAGGATTTCGCGGCGTGGCATTTCTTCGTCCTCCTTGCGGAGGGTGAACGCGACCAGCACCGCCACGAAGGCGATGAAGAACCAAAGGACGATGGAAATCGTGTTCATTGAATCACCTCAATCGCAGTAGGTCAACCAATCCGTGTAGTCGGTGATGCCTTCGATGGTGTCACCGTTGAGTTGGATGGGGATGAGCGGGAGGCCCACCGGTGCAGGTCCGCCAGACCGGCGAATGCCCGCGTACGTGAAGGTCGCACCGTTGGCACGGTTCCTGTTCGTGTTCAGTTCGAGGGCGGTCGGGTCAAACCGAGAGGAGTGGCAGATGCAGAACAGCTTGGTGCCGCCGTCGTCGCCACCGCCCGGCGTCCAGGAGTCCTCAGTGAACGTGTTGCTCACGAGTTGCCATCCGGGGATGCAGCACAAGTGGGTGCAACGGCCGAAGACCATGATCAAGCCTCCAGTAGGGAAGATGCGGGGGTCGGTGTCGACCATGTCGTCGAAGTGCCCGACGTACTTGCCGGTCTCGTCGTAGCCTTCCATGGATTGGTAGCGGGCTTTGCCGTTGGACGTGGGAGTGCCGTTGTTGGCGTCATGGTCGACGTAGTTCACCACGACCGGGACGCCGTTCCAGACGCCTGCAGCGCCGGCGGTTCCGGTGCTGGACTTGGCGGCTTCGGCGACGAAATCTTCGCGCGTCATGGATTGCAGGTGCTTGGCCCCATACCACGCTTCATCTTCACGTCCCTTGGCCCAGTACTTCACGGCGAGGTCACCGCCGCTGCCTGCACCAGGTGGGAGCAGGATGGACGCGAAGCCGAGCACGCCAACAGAGGCGGCCAGCACACCGGTGGTGGCGTTGAAACCGTAGCGCAGGAACTGGCGTCGGTTGACGATGGACGCGCCGCTTCCAGCGTTCGCCTTCACGTCGTTGAGCGGAGCAGGCTTGAGATCGTAGGACTTCGCCATGAAAATCACCACTTGTACTCGCGCCAATCCTTGGCGTGTTCTGGTATGTATTTGTTCGCAGCATGCTTGACGATGATGGTGTCAGGCAGGACGAACTTGAGGTAGATGATGCCCATCATGATGAGCGTGACGAGGGTGATGGCCAAGTGATAGGCCAGTTGCTGTTGGTCCCAACCCTTGATCAGGCCGTACATCATTGAGAACGACCAGTACATGACCCAGAAGAGGCCCCATCCAAGGAAGGACATGGTCAGGTAGGACGCGCCTGAGGGCGCGAGTGAGGCGGAGACGATCGAACCTACTTCCGCCTCGGTGAACACGCCGCGGTCGATGGCCTCGTCGAGTTGATTTTCGCTGAGTTCCACTTCAAGGAGGGCCTTGCGGGCGTCCTCGATGGGCACGGTACCGTCGGCGACCATCCGCAGGAGCTTGGTGACTTCGTCGTCCATCACTGATCACCTCGGCGGTTCAAGTGGTAGCGCAGACGCAACTGGTTGGAGCGTCCTTGGTAGGAGGTGGAGAAGCCGTAGCGCAGGAGGAATCCGGCGAAGACCACGACGACAATCACGGCGCCGAACCCGAGCAGGCCGAGCCAGTGGGCGCGGAGTTTGGCTCCCATGTGGTGCAGGTCCACGCCGTGGTGGTCGGGCTCTGGGGCCTGCACGTTGCCGTCGCCAGCGAAGAGGGTGCGCAAGCCTGCAGGAGAGGCTCCTTCGTCCTCGGGGAGGGTGAAGAAGAGCTGGTTCCAGCGGTCGTCCGCGCCCGGGATGGCGTCGCCGTTGACGCTGTTGCCGGTGATCCAGAAGGTCACGGCGTCGCTGCCCGAGGCGGGTGCGGTCCACTCGATGACCCACATGCGGTCGGCCACGTTGGCGCTGGCCTCGATTTGCGTCAGGGTGGTCACGTCGCCTTCCCAGTTCTGCACGTCTTCGCCACCGAGGGTGCCGTCGCTGACGCGCATGGAGAAGCCGCCCGTCCAGGCACCGCCGGCTTCAGGGCCGCCGATGAGTTGGAGGTGCATCGTGTAGGATTCGCCACCGGTCCATCCGTAAGGGACCTCGTCGAGAATGACCTGCACGGTGTTGTCTGCATCGGGGTTGTGGCAGAGGCAGCCTTCCTTGGCGACGTCTTCGATGACCTCGCCGGCGTTGTTCTGTTCGCCACCAATGCCGGTGTGGTACGATGTTGCAGCCCCTGGGAGCAACAATGCAAAGACCAACAGGGCAGCGAGTGAAAGCCGGAGCGTGGAGGTGCGCTTGAGCATGGCCTCACCCTGTGCCCTAAGCGACTTGGATGGGACCCTTAAACATTGTCTGCTGGAAGGCGTAATGTAGCGGCGCAGTACCCCGTTTCTAACGTTATAGTCGGGGGGTCAGAAACTTCATGCCAAGCCGGGGCTTCGGCGACGCATGACCGAGCACGCTTTCGACAACGTGTACGGGCTCTCCGACGACCAACTACGCCGTCTCGACGAGGCGGAGGAGTTCATGCTCAGGGGCGAGATCGGGAAGGCCGAAGCCATCCTTCTCGCGATGCTCGAAGAGGACGACGAGTGCATTCCAGTGCTCTCCAACCTTGGTCACATGCACGGGCGGCACCTCTCCGAATTTGAGCAAGCCGTGGCCTATTACAATCGGGTCTTGGACCTCGAACCGGACAATGCTTGGGCCCGTGACGCCCGCCGCCGTTACCTCCGTTACATCGACTGAACCTGTGGCTCAGGTTGATGGACCGTTGGACCCTCCTGCCTCTTCATGGACGGTGGGCAGATCGTCATCGCTGGGGTAGGAGGCCTCGGCTGCGCATGGGCTGCTTCGGCCCATCGCCGCTGCCCAAGCACGCGTCTCTTGGCGGTCGATGCAGACGACCGTAGCCTCCGCATCGGGGCAGAAGGCCACGTGCTTCGTCTTGGTCATGCCATGGAGGCGGAAGGCTGTGCGGCGCTTCCGGCCTTGGCAGAACAACGCATGCGCCGGCTCGACGCCATGGCACGTCCTGTTCTCGAGGGAGCCGAACTGGTGGTCCTTCTCGCCGGCCTTGGCGGTGGTGCGGGAAGCGGCGCTGCGGCCGAGCTGGCCCGCCAAGCCCGTCGAGCCAACGCCATCGTCATCGCCGTGGCCTCGCTTCCCTTTGCCGAAGAACAACCTCATCGCACCGCCATCGCCACGCAGGCCTTGGCGGGGTTGGAAGCGAACGCGGACGTCACGGTTCGTGTGTCCCTCGAGCGACTGGCGCACCGGGCCCGCGCCCGAGGCGAAGATTGGGCGATGGGCTCTGAGTGGATTGAGGACTTGGTGGACGGCCTGGTTCACTCCCTCCTGAAGATGAGCCTGATGAACCTCGATCTGATGGATTTGCGGGCCATCCTCGCCAACGGCGGGGCCGCCACCTTGCTGGTCGGCACCGGCATGTCCGACGACGTCGAGGGCCTCATCCGCCAAGCGGCTGCAGCCCCCCTTTCCGACGTGGACGTGAGCGGAGCCACGGGGTGCTACATCCATCTGGAGGGAGGACCAGACCTTTCCATTGCTCAGATGGGAAACATTTCCGAAGCCTTCACCCGGACCCTCAGCCAAGACGCGAAGGTCATCCTCGGGGCTCGGGTGTCGGAAGAGATGTACGGCAAGGTGAGGGTGATCCTCCTTTTGTCAGGCCTCACCTCTGAGGCCTAATCCAGCAGTTCGATGACGTCTTCTGAGGCGGTGCTGTCGTCCGGCGCGTCGCTTGCTGGCACGGGTTCCTCGTCCATCTCGGCCTCGCTGGGCGAGGGCGTGGAAGGCTCGTCGCTGGCGTCCTCGGCTGATGCTGCTTCGGCCTGTTCCGCAATCCGCGCTTCAACACGCTGGCCGATGGCGGCGTGGTCCAAGGCGGTGGCGTGCCGAGCGGCCAAGGCTGGACCGGTGGTTCTGAGCATCGCAAGAAGGGTGGCCGCGACCACCACGTGGCCGATGGACAAGACCAAGCTCACGCCTTGAACGACCGTGCTGAGCATCGCCACCGAACCGGCGTAGGCGTAGCCAAAGGCGAGCCCCCAGAAAAGGGCGTTCGAACGGCGCACGAGGCCAAGTTCAGATCCTCTTGTTCTGCTGGTCATGGACCACACGGCCATCACCACCGTGATCGTCATCAGGAAGATTTCCTCGATGGCGGTGGCCACTTGCGGCTGCTCGGTCGTCATGTGCCGCCACGCGGTTCCCAAGTGCCATGCAGCGAAGGCCAAGGCGAGCACGTGCCAACGGGAAAACATGCGGGACGTCCAACGGTCGGTGCCGCATGCTCGTCGACCCTCAGCCGTCAGAAATTCGCCCACCACAAGCAGGCCTGCAAGGCCTGCGGCCAGGGCAAGTTGGTCCAGCAGGACATCGAACAAACTCACCGAGGCTGAAAGGATGGAAGTGCCGGCCAAAGCACCTTGGGTCACGAGCACCACGAGAAGGAGGACGCCGGTGATGGAAAGTCGCAGCGCTGCTGCAACGCCACCAGGGGGTTGGCGCGCATGGGCTTGGTTGTCAGGGGTCGGCCATCGGACCACAGCACTGCGGAAGGAGCGTCCTTGCCCAATCGACCAGGCCACAAAGAGCGCGGCAAGCACCATGGGGAAGATGTTCCTCAATCCTGCGGCTTCGACGGTCATCAGGACGACGCCCGAGAGCATCGCGCCAACGGCCAGCGGGGCGATAAGGACGCCGAACAGCTTCCATGTAACCCGTCCACCCTCCGACACCACCCACTTTCGGACGGTGGCGCGGTCGGCCAGTATGGCGAGGCCAGCGTAGGTCAAGCCCATGCCGACGAACACGGCCGCGGCCTCTGGTACGAGTCCCTCGGTGCTTCCCACGGCCACGAACAGCGCGATCACGACGGCCAAGAAACCCGCCAAGTGTGGCAAGGTCGAGGGGGCGGTCAGGGTCCGAATCAAACCGAGGAGGCTCAACGGAGGCTCCTGCACGTCAGCCTCGTCCATCGCTTCGTGAACCGACGTTCGCCCTTTGAACGTGCGGGGAGAACGGTCATCAAGGGAGCCCCGAACTCGTGCTTCATGGCCCGACCGTCCAAGGCCCATCGTCCAAAGCGGCGATGGATCGGTGTTGAGTTGGCCTCCCACTACGCTGAACGTGGGCAGGTCGAGGCCAAAATGGCCGACCTGTTCGACGTGAAGGTCCGTCTGATGGACGTCGTGCCTGCTCACGAACGGGCGGGTGACCTCGGCGTGGCGATCTTTGGCGTGACGCTCGCGGTGGCTCCATCGGTGCGTGAGGTGTTGGCCCATGACGAGACTTGGGCCGCACATGGGCTGCGAAGCCTGACCACCTCGGGAAAAATCCGCCTGGTGCGTGAACGGCTCGGATTGCCCCGCCCGCCACGACGTTGATGAATCATCACTCCGAGGGCCCGCCATGGGAGCCGGAGGAGACGCGCCGCCGCTCCGGCTCCAAGACGTGGTCATGCTCGTTGGCTTGAGCCTCTTCGTGGGCAGCATCGTGATGCTGGCGTGGGACGACCCGGTTCCAATGAGTTCAGAAGAGGCGGTAACAGGACAAGCGACCCTTGGTCAAGGGGCGTCCGTTGACGTGGAATACTCCGTTGATCAGACCTCGGTCGTCACCGTTCGCTTCCAAATCGAGGGTCAGGACGAGGTCTTGACCACCGAAGCCGTGGCGGCCGGTTCCTCCCAAACGTACAGTTTTGAGATGCCAGAACGGGGTGCTGTGTCATGGTCCATCTCGGTCTCGGAAGGCACTGGCGACGTCGACGTTGACCTCAAGCGTGGAATGTTGGCCTTCGCGTGGCCGCCGCTTCTTGGGGCGGCCTTGGTTGGCTATTCGGTGCTCTTGGGCCGTCAAAACGACGACGCCCCCGCAGCGGAGCCTGAGAGTCTTGATGCTGAACTCCTCGGTTGAGGGTTAGGGCCAGGAGCGCCATGCCACGGCATCGAGGTCGTGCAGCGGTGCATCGCGACCTTCAACGCACAGGCCTCCTTCTTCATCCAAGGCCGTGGGCGACAACGGTGTTCCTTCTTTGTCCGTCATGCCCAAACGCGCCGCTGATGCTTGAAAGGCTGCGAGAGCCTCGTTCCCGAGCCGCTCACGCCCTCGCCCGCTGTGCAATGCGGTCAGGCGAGCGCACAGCCTGACCGTCAAAGCGGCATGGAGCGTGCTTGCTTGTGATCCGAGGAGGGTTGAGCGGGGCGTGCCGTCAATGGCCTCGGGTCCTTCGGTCAGGTTGAGTCCTAAGCCAGCGACCACGCGCGTGTGCTTGCCTTGTTGGCGGCTTTCGATGAGCCATCCGCCAAGTTTCCCAAGCCCTTTGCCGTCGATGAGCACGTCGTTTGGCCACTTCAGCAGGACCGCTTCTTCATCGACGAGGCCGAGGTCGAGCAAGGCGTCCTTGGTGGCCAATCCACAGGCGGCTTGAATCAGGCCATGCGGTTGCATGGGCATCGCCCCGTCGTGGAGAACCCAGGAGGCGGTCAGATCACCGCCGCTCGAGACCCATGAAGCCGTTCGTCGACCACGGCCCTCGGTTTGCTGTTCAGCCCGAAGGGAATCTCCCACCTTCCGCTCGTCCTCAAAGAGGTCGGCGTTGGTGCTGCCTGTGGTGGCCACGAGGTGATGTGAGGCGTAGGGCCAAGCCTTCGTCAACGCCACGACCACCACGCGCTCGCCGTCGTCAAAGGCCAAGCGCCCTTCGATGACGCAACACCAGCCTCGCTTCGTGGCGTCGGCCCGCAGACGGAGGGCCGCATCTTCCCGCAGCACCACCATGGCGATGCGGTTTCTGCGCTCCGGCAACGTCGCCAGGCGCTCGAGGAGCGCATGACCTGCTCCTTCAGGGACCGGGTCGGAAAGGGAGGCCTCTTCCAAGGGGCCGAGATGGGCTTCGTCCACGGAGACCGGTGGGAGGTAGGGCGTGTTCCAAAGGATGAGGTCCGCGCGCTCCAGGGCGTCAGCACCAAGCTCGCGAAGGTCTCCCTCGAGCACCGTGCATTGGTGACCATGGGCTGAGAGCAGGTTGCGCGTCGCTGCCACAGCATAGGGGTGGACGTCACATCCGCCGACGCTCCAGCCGTCTGCCGCCATTTGGAGCAGCAAGGCGCCGCTGCCGACCCCCACTTCGAACACCGTTCGGCCCGCACCGGGTCCAAGGCTGAGCAAGGCGTGGGCCAGCAGATCGGTGTCCTCTCGCGGTGGGTAGACGGTGGGTGGGACGGTGAGGTCCCACGAGCGTCCTTTGGCGTCGTTCCAGCAGACCTCCGAAGCAGGCCGTTCAAGCCGCATACGCTCGGCTTCTGCGTCGTCCGGAGCAAAGGGCGCGTCCATGCCGACCAATTCCTCCACCACAGGCGCTATACATCAGGATGCTGCGTCCTGAATCATCGTCGCAAACGAGCCCGGCTCCAAGGCACGGAATCTTCATAAAGGGAGGTCCGGTCGGACGCTCGCCCAAGATGCGCATTGGGCCTGTAGCTTAGCCAGGTAGAGCGTCGGGCTTTTAACCCGATGG
>QQSJ01000134.1 GCA_003602635.1 Candidatus Poseidoniales archaeon | reverse complement strand
CCAGAAGGTGAGGGTTGATGAATCATCATCTCCACCGAAGCCCATGGACGGTTGGGTCCTTGGCATTGAGTCCACGGCTCACACCTTGTCCTTTGGTGCTGTCAATTCCAACGGCAAAGCATTGCCTGCGGCCATCGATACCATCCGACCGACCGAGGGTGGCATTCATCCTCGTGAGGCCGCTGATCATCATAGGGACGTGGCCTCTTCCTTGCTGCATTCATTGATGGAAATGCACGATTTGAGCCTCGTCGACTTGGAAGCCGTGGCGTATTCGCAAGGACCCGGCATGGGACCTTGTCTCCAAGTGGGTGCGGGCATCGCGAGGGCGTTGTCTGCTGCGCGCGAAGTTCCCTTGATTGGGGTCAACCATTGCGTTGCGCACATTGAGATTGGACGATCTGAATGCGATTGCGATGATCCTGTGCTCCTGTACGTTTCCGGAGGCAACACACAGGTGATCACCAGACTTGACGGACGGTACCGTGTTCTGGGTGAAACCCTCGACATTGGTATTGGCAACATGCTCGACAAATTCGCACGGAAATTCGGCCACCCATTCCCCGGAGGGCCCGTGATCGAACGCCATGCTCGCGCCTACCTCGAAGCACATCCGAACGCGAGCCTGGAAGGGCTGGAATTGCCGTATGCCGTTCGGGGCATGGACATGGCCTTCTCAGGCATCATGACCGCGGCGGTGGCCATGGTCCACCGAGGCGTTCCTTTCGATGCGGTGTGTTGGTCGCTGCAAGAGCACGCCTTTGCAGCATGCGTTGAAGTGGCTGAACGTGCCATGGCGCATGCAGGCAAATCCGAGTTGTTGCTTGGCGGTGGCGTGGCTTGCAACCAACGGCTGCGTGACATGTGCACCATCATGGCTGCCGAACGCGACGGTGAAAGCCATGCTCCTCCACGAATGTATTGCATCGACAACGGCACCATGATCGCCCAACTTGGTTGGCTTGAGTGGACCTCTGGCCGCACGACTTCATTGTCTGAATCGGCCGTCAATCCTGGATTGCGCACAGATGCGACACCCATTGCGTGGTGAATCGCCCGGCCAATCCTTTTTATCCGGTGGTCAGGGGCAACCACTGAGGAAGCATCGTGCAGGGTCGAGGTGGTCGAGGACGTCGTCGAGAACCACTGAATCCATTTGCTCAAAATGCAGGCGCAGAACGACAACGCAGGCGTGAGGAAAACGCCAAGCGTGCTCGGGATGCAGAGGCTCAACAACAGCGCACGGCTGCTACGCGCTCAGGTGTCCAAAACCAAGGGCAAGACGAGCTACGTCGAAAGGCCATTGAGGCGCAGAAGGCGCTTCAAGACAAGGCCACAGGCACGGTCGAAGTCGAATCAACGGTTCCAACCTCCACGCCGGCCTCTGCCCTTCCTCAGGAGCCGGTGGAAACCGAGCGGGAACGCCTTGCTCGCCTCTCCCAAGAAAACAAGGCGGCTGCTCAATCCATCCTCAAAGCCAACACGCCGGCTGTCGAAGCACCCGTCGTCATCTCGGAGGCCACCAGCACCGTGACCGCAGCGGCCACGACGGTCGAAGCCACGAGGGAACTCCCCACTGAACCGAAGGTGGCAGAACCCGCACCCTCCACGTCTGCCGGAACGCAGAACATCTTCAAGCAAATTGCCATCAAGCCTGTGGCCAAAACCACCGGGCAACGCAAGCGTGGATCGCGCGACAAGAAGGGCGGAGGACGTCAAAAGCAGGTCAAGAAATTGAACCGCCAGAAGTACCTCGAGTACAAGTACGCGGCTCGTGACATGCTCGCTGACCCTGGCGTCCCCGAAGAACACCGTTCAAACCTCCTTGGCCAAATTTGGGCCAAGGGCGAGCGCATCTCCTTCGAAGCCGCCATCGAATACATCGTCACCAAGGAATCCGAAGGCATTCTTCCACCCACGGTGGCCGCTGATCTGCAGCGGCTCATCAAGCGGATGGAAACAAGGAGATGAAACCATGGAAACCATTCAGAACAATGCGATTGCGACGGTGCATTACACTGGAACACTGCCCGATACCGGAGAAGTCTTTGACAGCAGCGAAGGACGCGACCCCTTGGTGTTCCTCGTCGGCCACAGGCAGATGATTTCCGGTTTTGAAGAGGAAATGATGGGAGCCAAGGTCGGCGAACGCCGCACGTTCACCCTCGAGCCTGAGCGTGCGTATGGGATCCGCCAAGAGGAGAACGTCACGACCTTCCCCCGCGCTCATTTCGCAGCCGTGGAAGCCGAAGTACCGCTTGAGGTTGGCATGACCTTGGTGGCGGACATGATCGACGGTCCACGCCCGTTCTCCATTCTCGCTGTCGACGAGGAAACCATCAGGGCGGACTTCAATCACCAACTCGCAGGAAAGAGCCTGACCTTCTCTGTTGAAGTCGTCGAACTCAGAGCCGCGGAAGAATCCGAAATTTCGCACGGCCACGTTCATGGCAAAGGCGGCGTCATCCACTGAGAAGGACGAGGGTTCAAGGGGCGCTTCGGTCGCCTTCTTGCCATGGACGAGCCACACGGCCACACGCTTGGCGGCCTGCCCTTGGAATTGTTCAGCACCGAACAGAGCATCCCTGAACACCACCACGGTCTTGGCGAACCCGGCGTCGCACCGTATGCGCGTGGCATTCATCGTACCATGTACACGCAACGCCGTTGGACCATGCGTCAATATGCGGGTTTTTCGTCAGCATCAGCCACCAACGAACGGTTCCGACTCTTGTTGGACCGAGGGCAAAAAGGCCTCTCCGTAGCCTTCGACTTGCCAACTCAACTGGGTTTGGATGCGGATGACCCACTCTCCATGGGCGAGGTGGGTCGTGTCGGTGTGTCCATCTCAACGTTGGACGACATGAGGGAATTGCTTGAGGGCATCCCACTTGACCGGGTTTCAACGTCGATGACCATCAACGCACCTGCCATCGTGTTGCTGGCGATGTACATCGTGGTGGCTGAGGAACAAGGCGTTTCCTCCGAAGCCATTTCCGGCACCATCCAGAACGACATCCTGAAGGAATACATTGCACGAGGCACCTACATTTTCCCTCCTGGTCCAAGCATGCGTCTGATTTGTGACATCTTCGAACATTGTGCAGCCCATGTGCCACGATGGAACACGATCAGCATCTCAGGATACCATATTCGAGAAGCAGGTTCCACGGCAGCTCAGGAGTTGTCCTTCACGTTGGCCAACGCCCTTCAGTACGTGGACGATGCCATCGCACGAGGGCTTGACGTCGATGCATTTGCTCCGCGTCTCTCGTTTTTCTTCAATTGCCACAACGACTTCTTTGAGGAGGTGGCCAAATTCCGAGCTGCACGCGTGTTGTGGCATGATCTGATGACGGAGCGCTATGCTCCAACCAACCCCAAGTCATCGATGCTGCGTTTCCATACACAGGTCGCAGGGGTGTCGCTTACCGCACAACAACCGCTCAACAACATCGCGCGAGTGACGATCCAAGCCCTCGCGGCTGTGTGTGGTGGAACACAATCCTTGCACACCAATTCCTACGATGAAGCCCTGGGCCTTCCAACGGAATCCTCGGCTACGGTCGCCTTGAGGACGCAACAAATCATCGCAGAAGAATCTGGTGCGGCCGACGTGGTGGACCCACTCGGTGGATCGTACCACGTCGAACGCTTGACCGCTTTGATGATCGACGAAGTGCGTGGAGAGTTGGGCCGCATCGCAGAGAAAGGCGGCGCCCTCAAAGCGGTGGAAGCCGGATATCAGCAGCGAGAAATCCACAAGGCGGCGTTTGCCCATCAACGCTCACTGGAAATCGGCGAACGTCACATTGTCGGCGTCAACGTCCACACCATGGACGAAACCACGTCACCGCCCGTTCAAACCATTGACGCAGATTTGGCCCGGGCCCAAGAGGCACGGCTCAAGGATGTTCGAGCGAGAAGGGACCCTGGCCGACTTGAAGCGGCGCTCCAAGCGCTTGATGCGGGTGCAAAGAGCAGTACGAACTTGATGCCACTTGTGCTTGAAGCCGTACGGTCCGAAGCGACCGTCGGCGAAATCTGTGGTGTGCTCCGGGGCGTGTTTGGAGAATACACACCGCCTAGCGGATTCTGAGGAATTGAGATGTCGTACGGACCCATCACCCTTGACCACATTGGCATCGCTGCTCCTGATTTGGAGGCCGCAACGCCATTTTGGAACCTGCTCGGCCTTGCCCAAGGTTCTCACGATGAGACCGTCGAGGATCAGGGTGTGGTCACGAGGTTCTTTTCGACCGACGAGCAACAAACTCGTCATCCTGCACGCATCGAACTTCTGGAACCGACCGGGCCAGACACACCCATTGGTCGTTTTCTCGAGCGCCGAGGCGCAGGTGTTCAGCAAGTGTGCTTCAGGGTCGGCGACCTCGAAGGCCTCATTCAACACCTCATGGACCACGGCGTTCGCATGATCGATGAGGTGCCTCGGCAAGGAGCCGGTGGCATGCGTATTGCGTTCGTCCATCCAAAATCCACGGGTGGGGTCTTGGTCGAGTTGGCCTCCAAGGACGATTGAACATGACCATCTCCACCCACCAGGCGCCGCCTTTGGTGACCCTTCGTGGTGTCACCAAGACCTTTGGAGACGTCGTGGCCCTCGATGACGTTACCACGGATCTCAACCGACACACCAGCACCGCCCTGATCGGAGGCAACGGTGCTGGCAAAACCACGCTGCTCAGAATTTTGGCCGGTGTCTACAGGCCGACGGAGGGTTCGGCCACCTTTGCAGAGGGTGACATGACGGCGCACCGAAGGAAGATCGGCGTGATGACGGAATCCACTGGCCTTCATCTTCGCCTAACTGCATGGGAAAACATTCGTTTCCACGCCCGCTTGTTTGGCGTTGAAGACGGCCTCGCACGCGAGAGGAGCGAGGCGTTGGCCACCCAACTCGGTCTAGGGGCGGCGCTTGATCGAAGAACGGAGGGGTTCAGCCGTGGCATGCGACAAAAGACAGCCCTGATGCGAGCCCTTGTTCACGAACCTGAACTGCTGCTGCTCGATGAACCGACGGCTGGGCTCGACATCACCAGCGCTCGGGCCGTGCGTGGCCTCATCGAATCCTTGGTCGACGAAGGCCGTGGCGTAATGTGGTCCACGCATGACCTGACGGCTGCCAAGGTGTGTGGGCATGTGTTGGTCATGCACAACGGACAACTCGTCGCTGATGGAAGCCTCGAAAGCGTCCTTGAAGCACACGGAGCTGGTCATCTGGAGGACCTCTATCTCACGTTGACCAACGAAGCAACACCCGAATTCAAGGCAGGGATGGAGGGAGATTCGTGACGGCGCGGCAGAGGATCTCGGCCATAGCACAACGCGAGTTGTTGGATTTCGTTCGGGATTGGAGAACCATTCTGATGATGGTCCTCATCCCTCTGCTGTTGTTCCCGTTGTTGTTCATCGGCCTTCCGTTGGTCATTGGTGGGGAGGCGCAGGAGTTGGCGGCCACGGACGTCAACGTGCTCATCCGTGGAGAAGATGTCCCAAGCGATTTGCTGACCGCGTTGGAAAACCGTTCGGTGATCATCACCACAGCGGAACCAAGCGTTGACGTGACCGTCGACGACGATGAGGTCAGGAACGGGACATTGCATGCTGTGATGCTTTGGAACACCAGTGGCGAGGTGTACGAGATTCACCTGCGGCACCTATCAACCTCAACGTTGAGCACGGACGCTAGGCAACGCGTCTTGGTGTCTTTGTCGGAGTGGGAAGTGCAGGAACGTGAACGCAGGGTGGCCGATGCCGGGCTCAACGTGACCGACACCCTCGACCCTGTTCGTCTCGATCCTGGTTCGACCGATCTGGCGTCGGATGGCGAAGTCCAAGGTCTGGTCTTGTCGTCCTTCATTCCGCTGATCTTGACCATGTGGGTGGTCACCAGCGGGATTCAACCCTCCATTGACATGACCGCAGGTGAGCGTGAACGGGGGTCGATGGAAGCCTTGCTGTGCGCTCCTGCAAAGCGTTGGGAACTCCTTGCAGGCAAGTGGGCTGCGGTCTCCACCATCGTGCTCGTCGGTGTGATGCTGCAACTTGGTGGACTAATGTTCGCGCTGACGTTCCTAGCTGGACCAAGCCTGTTGTCAACACCGGACGTCGGCCTGTTGGCGATCCTTCTCTTCGTCGTGGCCGTGTTGTTCTTTTCGGTGATGGTGGTGGCCAGTGAACTCGCGTTGGCCATTCGTTCCAAATCCGTCAAGGAAGCGGGAGCCTTGTTGGCCCCGACGAGTCTTGCTGTCATCGTTCCAGCCGTCATCGTCCAAGTCATCAACCTCGACGGAGTTGAAACCATCTGGTTTGCCGTCCCAGTTGTCAATGTGCTCCTGGCGATGCGTGAGTTGTTGTTGGACCGTGTCGATCCACTGCACACCCTTGTTTGGCTCACCACGACGGCCATGTACACCGGTCTGGCCTTGTGGTATGCACAGCGTCAATTCAACCGCGAGGACCTGGTTCTGAGTCCTTCGTGAATATCCTGCGAATACTCTAAGAATACTACGTCCTGGCCAGACCATGCCCAAGGTGTCGCTGGACATGCCGATGGAACTGAAGACGGACCTCGAACGTCACGTTGGAGATGCCGGGAAGTTCGTGAGCTTGGCCGATGCCATCCGCACCGCGTGCAGGAAAATGCTGGATCATCTCGATGACGTCGACCTTCGAGCCGGCCGCCGAGGAGGTGAGGCCTGATGGTCGATCGAAACGAAGCTGAATCCGCCGTCCGCACGCTCTTGAATTACCTCGAAGGGGACGAAGGGCGTGAAGGCACAAACCGTACGCCAGAACGCGTCATTGAAGCATGGGACGAGATTTTTTCGGGCTACAAGGGCGATGCTTCGTCGATCCTCAAAGCGACGTTCAACGGCGAAGGCTACGACGGCATCGTCCTCCTGAGCAACATCGAATTCCACAGCACGTGTGAACACCACCTGCAACCATTTTCCGGGCATGCTCACGTGGCTTACATTCCTGTGGATCGCATTGTTGGCATCAGCAAATTGGCTCGGCTGGTGGACCTCCATGCTCGACGTTTGCAAAATCAAGAACGCATCACAAAATCCGTGGCCGACGATTTGGAGCACCACCTCAACCCTCTCGGAGCCGCGGTGATCCTGGAGGCCCATCACGGCTGCATGCGTTGCCGAGGCGTCATGAAGCAGAACGCCACCATGACGACGAGCTCAATGCGCGGTGTGTTCTTCGACAAGGCTGAAGCCCGAGCCGAGGTCATGCAGTTGATTCGTCGGTCGGAACCTTGAGGCGTTTCCATGACCACCTACCCGATCGTCGAGATCTTTCACTCCGTCCAGGGTGAAGGTTACCACGCAGGCATGCCGCACGTGTTTGTTCGGTTTGGAAACTGCAACTTGCGTTGCTCTTGGTGCGATACTGATTTTCTCACGTACGAGGACATGCACGTGGATGACGTCGTCAATCAGGTCCTTTCCTACGGATGTCAAAGGGTCATTTTCACCGGTGGTGAGCCTGCTCTGCAAGATTTGGCCACCATCGGCAGCCGGTTGAAGGAGGCAGGATGCACCTTGTCCATCGAAACCAACGGAACGGTCGAGGTGGACCCCATCATCGATTGGATTTGTGTTTCACCAAAAGATCAGGTCTATCCCGACGTGGTGATCAGGCAACGGCATGGTGACGAATTGAAGGTGGTGTATGTTGGCCAAGACCTTGGCATGTACGCAGAGTTGAGGGACGGGTTCACCCATCATTTCCTGCAACCATGCTACTTGGACGAAGCGACCGTTGAAGCAAATGGGCGGGCGTTTGCTGCCGTGGAATCGGTCGTGAAGGACTCCCCAGGTTGGAGGCTCTCCCTTCAAACCCACAAATGGATGGGGGTCGACTGATGCTGGCTCCCGCCGTCATGGCGCTGTCCGGAGGGATGGATTCCACCTGCCTGCTTCTCCGCTTGCTCCGAGAGGGGCATGCTGTGACTGCGCTTGGCTTCGACTACGGTCAACGCCACCGGCATGAATTGGAGATGGCACAGCGGAACGTGGCCGCGTTGCAAGAACAAGGGCATCCGGTGACGTACAACCTTGTGGACCTACGCAGTGCGATGGCCAGCCTCGAATCTTCATTGACGAACCACGATGCAGACATGCCTGAAGGGCACTACGCAGAGGAGCAAATGAAGCAAACCGTGGTTCCAAACCGCAACGCCATCTTCAGTTCCCTCCTCTTCGCCACCGCCCTCAGCCTCTCCAAGGAACACGAGGGGGCTGCTCGGATTGCTTTGGGCGTTCACAGCGGCGATCACGCGATCTATCCTGATTGCCGGCCTGAGTTCTACACAGCGATTGAACACGCGTTCAAAGTTGGAAATTGGGACGCCGAACACGTGAACTTCGATTTGCCCTACCTCCATTTGGACAAGGCTGGCATCCTGACGGATGGGTTGACCTCCTGTGACGTCCTCGGTCTTGACTTCGACACCGTTCTTGGAAACACGCTGACGTCCTATGCCCCCGACGAACAAGGTCGGTCGCTTGGAACCACGGGCGCTGACGTCGAACGCATCCTCGCCTTCCATGACATCGGTCGCGTTGATCCTGTCGTTTACGTTGAGCCGTGGGATGTCGTGCTGAGAAACGCACTCCAACTTCGCACGGCGCATGAGGAGGGAGATGCATGAGCACCAAAACAGAGCAAGAATGGCGAGAACTTCTCTCGCCAATTGCGTACCATGTGACGCGCGAAGGTGGGACTGAGCGGCCATACACAGGATCCCTCATCGAAGAATCACGGTCTGGCGTTTACCGATGCGTGTGCTGTGAGCGTATCCTCTTTACCTCGAGTGGCAAATTCCCAAGCGGCTGCGGTTGGCCGGCCTTCCACACGGAAGCTGAACAAGCGAACATCGTTCGAATTGAGGACCGTTCTCATGGCATGCTTCGGACCGAGGTTCGGTGTTCAGCATGTGACGCTCACCTTGGGCACGTGTTCAACGACGGACCGCGCCAGCACGGCGGAGAGCGTTATTGCATCAATTCCGTTTGCTTGACCTTTGAGGAGGATGAATCATGACAACCACGATACGACGCTGGGTCGAAACCGACACCGGGCACCGCGTGCCAAATCACAGCAGCAAATGCGCCCATCTCCACGGCCACAGGTACCGTTTCGAAGCGGAAATCAGCGGTGAACTGGTTGGAGACCTGGAGGCTCCTGACGTCGGCATGGTGCTGGATTTCGGTGACGTGTCGCGCATCCTCACGGAGGAGATCCACGACGTGGTTGATCACGCCTTCTTGGTCCAAGACACGGACGTCGAAGGTCGTGCAGCATGCGAAGCCATGGGCCCATCCCATCGAACCGTCGTCCTTCCGTTCCCTCCGACGGCTGAACATTTGGCCGCATGGGCGTATGCTCGGGTGGCCAAGGCGCTGGAAGCCACCTATGGGGACCGCTTGCACCTTGATGCCCTGCACGTCAGGGAAACGCCGAAGTCGTGGGCCACGTATCGGCCTTAGTTGTCGTCGCCCGAAGACGGCAAGCGACGCCGTCGTTGCTTCAACCACGACTCGTCGCCAGCCACCGCCTGGAGGGCCGTTGTTGCGTCGAGGTACGCGCCGAGAAGCCGAGTCATCTCATCGTCCGAGGCTCCGCCTTTGGCGGCCATGCGCGTCAACACTTGCCGAACGCTTTGTTTCCGTTCTTCCAGGCCAGGAAGCACCTCTGAAAATTGCTCAAGACTTTCAATGAAGGCGCGACGGATGTTTGGGTTGTTTCTTGTCTGCAATGGTACAACGTTTGGCAAGGCAGGATCACGTCCTTGCCGTTCGAGCACGCGCGTTCGATGCAATTCGTACAGGAAAATCGTCACTGCATGACTGAGGTTCGCGATCGGGTAGCCCTCCCAAGTGGGCAAGGTGGCGAGCATGTCGCATCGGTCCAGATCCTCATGCGAGAGACCCTTGCCCTCCTCTCCGAAGACCAGTGCGATGTGGCCTTCGCCGCCCTCAAGGCGCTGAGCGAGATCCCATGGATAGAGGAAGTGACGGAAGACCGTTTTTCTTCCAAGTTCCCGCTTCCCTGAGGTCCCCACCACCAACGTGGCGTCCGAGACGGCTTCCTCAAGCGTGGCGTACACTTCTGCATCATCGAGGATCCGCCCGGCATGTTTCGCTCGGCTCCGTGCCTCGTCGTCGATGTCACACTGAGGATTCACCAAACGCAAGCTATCGAAGCCATGGTTCAGCATGCCCCGGCATACTGCACCGAGGTTTCCAGGGTGTGACGTTCCAACCAACACCACCGTCAGACGGTAAGGATCCGTAGGGAGAGGGAGGTCGCTCCTTTGCCCCATTCACGCCACCTCCTCGATGGCCTGAGCCAAAACCCGGGGATCGATGGGTGCGTAGAGAAAGGCGACAAAGCCTCCGTTTTCCCGGTCAGGCATTGGGATGGATCGCTTCCTCAGGCCGTGGTGACGCTTCAAATGGGCAAACAAGCGATCGAGTTCCTCAGCCAAGTCTGCGTGGAGGCTCACTGGGTCCTGCGTCCAATCGACGCGGATGTGGGGCATGAGCCGACCTCAATCGGTTCGGCGCTGGCGGTACCGGGTCACGTAGCCGGCAATCCAGTTGCGGAGTTTCTTGGAATCGACGTCGGTCAATTGTTGGACCATCAGCTTGTTGTGGTCGAAGTCTTCGGTGAACTTCTCACCATGTTGCTCAACGAGCTTGATGGCGCGGATCTTGATGAAACTCGGTCGAATGTTGCCCATGCGAATCACTCCGGAGCGAGGGTTACCTCGATGGGGAAGTCTGGCTCGTCGTGACGCGTCACTTGGAGTTTGATCTTCCGGGGAGGGTGTTCAATGCCACGGGCCCAGATGTGCTCGTTGACGGAGGGGTCGATGTAGATCTCTTCCTCAGGAGTGACCTTGAGGTGACGGATGACCTCGTTACGGATGATCTGGATGGCACGTGGGGCCCGCTTGTAGCGGGTGATGTTCCACGCGTGACGCAGGGGGACAGTGAGTTCAGAAACAGCGGCTCGGACCATATCTTCACCTCAGCGTTGGAGCTTGCTTCGGCGCCAGTGGTGGCGCTTTGGGTGACTGACCGTCTTGCGGTTCGTCTTGAGCATCACCCAAACAGGAACACGGCGGTTTTGCTTCCCGACCTTCATGAGGCGGGCTTTCTTCGCGGTGGGCTTGATCTTGGACATGGTTTCACCTCAGTACTTGTCCAGGCCGGGGTAGGCCTCGAGGGCTTGCGGCAGGACCGCATGGGCGACCTCGTCCAGAATCTTGTGTCCGGCGCCGGTCACGACGCGTCCCTTGTAGAGCATCTGTTCGCCGTCCACGCTTTCGGTGGGCTTGAGTTCAACGAGTTCGACCAAGCCAGCAGCCTCGAGTTGCTGCATCGCGGTCCGAATCACGTGGCGGGAACCGGCGGCAGGGGTGTTGGGCATCGAGCCGTTGTCCTTGTATCCGCCAAAGGCTTGTGAGAGGGACGTGATGCCAATCGGTCCAAGGCGAGCGACCTTGCGAAGCACGGCTGCGGCGCGGATGTGCCACCAGTTGGTTTGCGTGGGGGGGCGCTCGCGCGTCACACCGGTCTTGGCGTAAGCGGCCCACTCGGGAGCCACAATAGCCTCGACGTCCCCCAGCCGGTCGGCCAGAGCGGGGATGAACATGTCCGCGGGAACGTCGTGATACGTCGTCATGGAAGCACCGAGCAATCGGGCGACCGAACGCCCCTATATCAAAGCGACGGGGCGGTACCGGCACGCGTCGCCGCTGTTCCATGGGGCGGTGGACATGTTCTTCAACGGTGGGTTCGACCCTCAAACATGAGAAAGGCCCTCGCGCAGAACCCCAACCTGCTCCGCACGTTGCTCGGCCTGTCCTTCACCCTTATTTTCATGCTCTCGTACGCCGTTTATGCGAACACCATCGACACGGCCTACTACACCTACACGACCGAGGCCACCGTGAGCGCACAATCCAGCGATGACGGGCTCACGTTTGAGCGGGTGTACGACGACAGCGAATCCACCACCACCTGGGCGGCGAACGTGACCATCGACCGGAACAACCTGACTTGGGTCAACGTCACGGCCGAAGATCTGGCCAACGGAGCGACCTTGACGGTGTTTGACGCGGCCGGTTTGTGGACCCACAGCCTCCTTGGTGCAGAAGACGCAAGGGACTTCTCTTGCGCAGAGGATTGTCGCCTGAACGAAACCACCGTCCTCGACGAAGACGATGGCGTGGCGGCCTACCATGGTTTGGCCGTGACAGAACCGGGAGCACGGTCGAACGGTACGGTGGTGGCTGAAAGTCAGGAACAAGCCGAATCGATGGCCGCCGACATCGTTGACAACCGGCATGGCTCTGCCGTTCTTCGCATCACGATCGTCGAACCAGGCAACAGAAGCACCACGCCTGCATTGAGCATCGAAATGGTCAACGAAGCCTTGGATGAGGTTCAACCCTTCACGGTGGACGTGGCCTCTGAGTTCATTTGGGCCCTCACCGCCGTGTTCGCATGTTTCGCCATCGTGTTGCTTCCTGCGTTCGCCATCTATGCCGTCTCACGTCGTCGGGAGCAGGCCAACGAAGCACGTCTGGCGGAAGCGGAAGCCGAAGACATGGTCGGCAGCACCGACGATGGGAAGGACGACGAAACAAAATCAACCGAGTAAATCGCCGCGCCCGATAAATAGGTCAGCGATGTTGTCGGTTCATGCGGCAGGCTGCGACGGTCCTCGTCCTCCTGTGCATGCTGTTGGCCACCGGTGCCCCGCTGGCTCAGTCCACCAGCGCCCGTTCGAACGGCGTTGACCTTGCGGTGGAAGGGGTGTCCTTCACCTACAGCACGTCGACGGACGAAGGAAAATACCGCATGTTTTCTTCGAATCACCCCATTCCTGGGTTTAACCGCCCGGCGAGTTTGTTTGTCATCGATGGCATGGTCGACGTTCCGATCGACGTCGACGTGACCGTCCAAAACGCTGGAACCCTTGCATCGGCCGTGACCGACGTCCGATTGTTGGTCTTGCACGATGAGTATCAGCGGTTTGAAATCATCAACATGACGGGGCCCCTGAACAGCGTCTCTGCTTCCTCCAGTGGTGTGATCCAATTCCAATTTACACCGACCTATGCAGGGAACCACAGTTTGCAGATCGAGGTGCTTTCAGCAACACCAGACAACAATCCATCCAACGATGTGTGGAACGGGCGCGTCACCATTGGTGCCTTCTATTGGAACTGCGATACGCTTCAGAATTGGACGGCGACAGGAGAATGGTCGCTGAACAGTGACACCTCGGTGTCCCTCGGAAGTTCCTGTCACGCAGGCAACGGCGAATTCTCATCGTACAGTGCCAACACCATCTCGAGGTTGACCACGCCCACGTTGGATTTGGCCGACGGCCTGACATCGGGCACGCGGACCATGGGCGTGAGTTTCTTTTACACGGGCAGTGTTCTCAGCCCTGATCGACTCAGCCTTGAAGCAAGAACATCCACCGGCGTATGGGAAGAGTTGACCGGGCTTTCAGGCACCATCGACCAGGATTTCTTCACCGACGGTGCGAGCTGGCAAACCTTCAGCGTCGCATCAGGAGGACACACCACACCCCTCGTGCCGATTGCGCCATCACGGCATTTGCACGCCAACTCAGCCCTTCGGTGGACCCTGACCAGCGATTCAGCCAACGAGGACATCGGAATCTGGATGGACGAATTGGTGATGGTGTACGACCAGGCGGCCAGGGCGGAGTCCTACGGTGTCACCGTTCAAGGCCAAGGCACCACAGGCGCAGCCCCTGATTCGTGGGGGAGCGTTGACCTGAAGGTCGTCAACGACGGTGACATTTCAACGAACATTGTCCCACGCATCGACGGGCTTCCACAAGAATGGGACACCTACACGACCTTCATGGACGGAAGTTCGGTTCCAAGTACTGGATTCAACCTCCTCCCTGGGACGTCACGAGACATCTCTGTCCGACTGAAACCTGATCTCAACGCAACCGTTGGACTCGTGCCCATGACCTTCAACGCCAGCACAGACCACAGCGACGTGTACGCCACCAGCCCGATGAGTTTCACCGTCTTGGCCGATCGCATTCCAGTGCTGAAAGCCCCAGACACGCGACCTTCGTGCCCTGCACAACAATCCTGCCCGTTCACGGTCGAACTGGCCAACCAAGGTGGTGCATCGGACGTCTTTGACCTCGACGTGGACGAGTCCACCTTGCCCGCCGGCTGGAGCG
Source organism: Candidatus Poseidoniales archaeon (assembly GCA_003602635.1). GTDB lineage: Archaea > Thermoplasmatota > Poseidoniia > Poseidoniales > Poseidoniaceae > MGIIa-L3. The sequence goes on along the minus strand of QQSJ01000134.1, from coordinate 7,740 downwards.
TTGACTTTGCATGGTCGCAACCGACCAGCGTCTTGGTCAGACCCGGAGAAACTGAAGTGCTGAACTTGGTGCTGACCGTTCCTCAAGGTGCCCAACCTGATACGGTGCGTTCGGTGACCATGACGGCCGTCGCACAAAACGACACTTCCCGGTCCTCGACGATCGACGTTGACGTGGGGGCATCGATGGTGTCCGATCTCCAGTTTACCGTCACCTCCACGTTTGGGTCGCTCATGGGCGGTGAAGTCGGCAGCATGAGCGTTGACATTACCAATCTCGCAGAACGGCCCGACATTTTGGCGCTTGAAGCGGTCCTTGACGACGACACGCAAGGCTGGTCGATCGATTCCATCAGTCAAGAACAGGCCGTGATGACGGCTGGATCAAAGGTCGGCATCACGATTCACGTCAAAGCACCAAACGGGTTGCTCGGAGTCGATGTTGCCCCGAACGTTCGCCTCAACGTCGTGTCTGAACGCAGCGGCATGACCATCGAATCCGAGTGGTGGTCTGGTCCGGGCGTCGTCGAAGTTCGGGACGTGGCGATGGCGACCAACGTCACCATGCTGCGCCTGATGCCAGGCGTGGCCACGGCCATGGACATGACGATGTCCAACACAGGGAATTCCGATCTCACCTTGTTGTTGGAGATTGAAGGCGTCCCCAGTGAATGGACGACATGGTGGCGCAGCGGCGATGAAAACATCTCCAGCACCATTGACATGCCCGTTGATGCCCACATCGTCAATCCTGAATCCTTGCAACTGATGTTCCTCGTCCCGACCACGGCCCAAGCTGGCGTTCCTGTGGATTTGGGGCTCCGAGTATTGGACGGTGACGTCGCGCTCGCTCAGCACGGCTTCCAAGTGCTGATTGAACCGGTTAGGAAACCTGGTTTGGCTCTAGAAAGTGATTTGACGGCCGTTCGAGCGGGTAGTTCAGTCACGGTCAACGGTTCGATCATCAACATGGGGAACGCTCCCGACCCCACCGTGTTCATCGAAGTCAGCGTCCGTTCAACCCAAGACATGTCGGATTTGATCACGTTCCTGAGCCTCGAAGGCGGTGGCGGCTTGGCGCTCGACACGCCACACATCATCGGACTCGGGACCGGCAGCGTCCGTCCGTTCCAATTGGACGTCAGCGTCCCTGCTTCAGCCCCATTGGGCACCCGCATCGTGGTGGATGTGACGGTTCAAGGCGGATTGGATGACGAGGGTCGTCCGTATACCGTCACGGAAAGCCACCTGATTGAAGTTGACCAACGAAGGGACGTACAGGCCACATGGACCACGCCTGAAACGACCGCAGATTACGGCGGAACGCACCAAACATCGCTCGCCTTTGTTTCGTCTTCCTCGTTCGCCGAAAACCTCTCTGTCAGTTTTGATCACCCAGAAGGTTGGGCAGTGGTGTGCGATGGGTTTGGAGCACTCTCGTCGGACGCTGTTGCGAACATCGTGCTCGAACCGGGCCACATTGTGAACGTCGAGCGTTCCCTTGGTTGCTCCATTTTGCAGAGCCAGGGTCCCTCCACCGGCGACCTCACGGTATCGGTTCGCACCACAGACGACGTGGTGGTCACCTCCCAAACCCGAAGCCTCGCATGGGATGAACCTCCCGAGAAAGAAGGCGTCAGCGGCCAAGTCATTGCACTGGGTGGCGGTGGTCTTCTGATGCTGGTGGGCGTTGCTTCCTTGCTGTTCTTGCGGAACCGCTCAGATGAGGGCGAAGAGGAGGAGGTTGAGCCGACCGCCATGCAAGGACCCTCTGCGACGATCGTGACATCCGCTGAACAATCAACACCAGCGGTGTCGGGTCCACCTGCAACGGTCTCACGTGGGCCGCCGCTCCCGAACACTGGATTGCCAGAGGGATGGACCATGGCTCAGTGGGAACATTACGGCCAGCAGTGGCTGAATCAACACGGACAGTCTCAGCACTGAAAGCTGGTGAACCCATGAGTGACGAGGCCACGTGGGTGATGTTGATGTCGGCCGTCGGCATCTTTGGAGCCCTGACATGGTGGCTTGATCGGCTTGAGTCCTACCGGCATTACGTGCGATGGACCGCTGCAGCCGGAATCCTATCGATGCTGGCTTTGTTGTACTGGACGTGGAAACCGTGAGCACAGAAGTCCACGTCGACGTAGATCACCCGCTGCACGGTTACCTCCCCGTGAGGGCCCCTGTGTGGTGGGGATGGAGGGGTGAAGTGGCCAAGCGATGCACCGACGAGGCCCACTCAGGCCGTCCAGTCGTGCTCCGTATCGAAAAACAATTCAGCCGATTTGAACGCGTGTTGGCGAAGTTGTTTCGCGCACCCAACGAAGTGCTCCGCCCATTGGATCCAATGAACAGCCTGATTTGGGAATTGGCCGACGGTCAACATGACTTCCAAAGCATCGTCCAGCATTTGAACGACGCCTTCCATGAAGAAGCGACGCCAGTGGTGGAGCGTAGCACGGCTGCTGTACGGGGTTTCGTCGCTCTGGGTGTCATGAAATTGCTCCCAGACGGGGCCAAGCCGGCATGGTCGATCGAACCCGGACGTGTGCCAGAGGGTCAGACGCTCGAAGCACGTTCGCCTGACATGGATCACTGGTCATGAGCCTGCCAAACAAGCCGGAAACCATAGCCGTCTTTGGCTGCAGATCGATGAGCACGGTGCCTCGATGCACAACGCGTCGAGTCGGACTCCATGTACCAAGCACCGCCCCGCAACACCCCGTGTTCAAGGGTCACATCGACCGGTGCTTGTGCTCCATGACGCTCATCGAACACAGCAACATAGCCGTCGGCGCACCATTCTGCGACGTTGCCAGCCATGTCCTGGAACCCCCAAGGATTTGCATTTTTTTGTCCGACTTCGCGTGTGACACCTCCAGCGTTTCCAGCGTGCCACGCAAAACCATCGAGGTCCGTGTCAGCATCACCAAACCACCACCGCCCTCGGGTTCCAGCCCTTGCTGCGTACTCCCACTCCGCTTCACTTGGAAGCCGGTAGCGACCCGGCTGCTCGGCCAAGCAACCGCCAGTCTCGTCGTTCAACCGTTCCAGGAAGAGATCGATGTCGTCCCGAGAAACCGTCTCAACAGGTCTTAGCCCAGCCGTCCACCCTTCGTTGAATTTCGAAGGATTGGCCCCCATCACCAGCTCCCATTGCTGTTGAGTCACCGGGCGAGCGCTGAGAGCAAAGGGAGCCACAATACGACAGGAACGCGGAGGCCCCTCATCGCGTCGGCCTTGCGATGGCAGGCACCCGCGTTGGAACTCTCCGGAACGGACGTGGATGAAGTAGAGACCGTTTGGGCCTTCCACCTCCACCATGTCCCGGGATTGGGCCATGATTGACGAACCCTCCGCTCCAACCACAAAGCAAGAATCCTTATCCTCGGAACGAACAGGGACGAATCAATGTCTGAAGCGGAATTGGCCAGCGAGGCCCCTGACGTGAGCGATTTGCTTCGCGAAGGCGAGTCACTTTCACGCGGCAGGAACTACAACGAGGCGCTGGACCGATTCAACCGCGCCATCGCCATGGATCCTTCCAGCTCGATGGCATGGTACAATCGGGGCGTCTTGCTTGAAGGCCAACGTGACGCCAAAGGAGCCAAGCAATCGTTCACGATTTGTCTGGATCTTGAACCAGACCATGCACCTGCCACGGCCAATCTCGCCGTGTTGCTCGAGCGCATGGGGGACACAGAAGGAGCAGGAGCCATGGCCACGAGGGCCCTGACGCATTATCCAGACCACCCAGAGTTGCTCGACATCCGACGCCGGTGCCAAACGGGACAGACCGTTGAACCGGACCTCCCCGCACAACGCCCGACGCCCACCGCCACGTGGGAGGACGAACACCTCACGAAAGCGATGGACAAGGCCGGCGTGAGCGACGCGCAGGCCGTTTTGGAAGAATCCACGCACCATGACACCGACGGTGACGGTCGTCTTGACCAAGAAGAACTCGAACGCGCCGCCTCCGTGGTGGCTGCACAACAGCAAGTTCAGGAAGCCATGGTCGAGGCTGAACCCGAACCCGTCGAAGATTCAGAGGTCGAGATGGAACCCTCTGAGCCTCAACCGACGGAGGACCCGCTGGAGGACGTGATTGCTCAGGCCAAGGAAGAACTTGATGCGGGCCATCCAAAAGCTGCCATCGGCTTGCTGCGAGAGCGGTTGAGGGCGGACGGATCGGAACACGTCGAAGCATGGCTGACCGCGGCGACGGCCATGCATCGCCTCAACCTCGAAGATCACGCCCTGGGAGCTGCACAACACAGCCTGAGACTCGATGACCAACGTCCGGAAGGCTGGGCACTGGTCGGGGACGTTCATGCTGCGAAAGGTGAACACAACGCCGCCATTGAGGCGTACACGAACGCCATGGAGCGTGGAGCAGGTGAAGAAGTAGCCAATCGACGTTGGCCTCTTTTGACACGTACCGAGCACCCTGAACAATGGTACGAAGAAGCCATGACACGGCTTGGTCCGGAAGCTGATGAGGGCGATCGAACGGCGCTGGCCGGCTGGCTGCTCGACCTTGGAGAAGGCGAAGTCGGGGCCCTTGAACACCTGCCTGATCAACCTCCTACGTTGCCCGAAGCCCCCGACCTTGGCGCGAGGGTGCTCCTGCTGCTGGCCAACGATGCGCCACGCCTCCGTGCTCGCGCTCACAGCCTGCAATTGCAGCATCTCGAAGCCATTGGTTTGTGGAAGGCGGAGGTCACCAACGACGGCGATGACGGGACCGCATGGCTTGGCATGGCCCGGGCACTGGAAGCTGCGGGAGAACTCGAAAAGGCCGCCAAGTGCCATGCACGTGCTCAACAGTTGTCCGGTGCAGCCGGACAGAGCCTGTCTGACTTCGCACAGGAAACGCAATCACCGCTCGCTCCCGCACCGGCCTTCAACACGGATTTGGAGGCGGTTCCCGAACCTGAGGGGGCAACAGACGAGGACGTCGAATCGGCCGCCTCTGTTCTCTTGACGCCAGTCGCAAGCATGGCACCTGAACCAAGCGCTGAACCTGAGCGTAATCCGGAAGTGGATTTGGCAGCGGCAGCCCTCGAAGCCACCTCAAACATGGCCGCTCCAACGCGAACGACCACGCCAGAGCAAGACGCTCAGCAGGGTCGAGAATGGTTCAACCGGGGCACACAATTGCTTGAGGACAAGAAATTCCGCGAAGCCTTGTCCTGTTTCGACAAATCGTTGAGCCTGCTGGCCGATGACGAAGAGAAGGTGATCTTGGTGCTCAACGCCAGAGGCAACTGCTACTACTACATGGAAGACTATCCAAAGTGCGTCGACGCGTACTACCAAGCGATGATGATTCGACCAGCTCAAGTTCGGGGCCAGACCTTGTACAACATGGGCGTGGCTTACGCGGAGATGGAACGGTACGATGACGCCATCAAGTGCTTCGAGCAAGGAGAGTCCCGTGGCCTCACGCCAGATGAGGTCGCCTTGGCCAAGGAGCAAATTCGACGTTGCAAGATCCTTCGAAAAGAGAAGGAGAAGCGTGCAGCAAGGCGTCGATGACGCCACAGGTTGATGAACGAGGACCGTGTCCGCGTTCCATGGACTGCGGTACGTGTGAGTCGGCCCCAGCGACGCCGGTTGAGGCTCCTGAGCCTGTGAACGTTCAATTGACCATCACCGACAAGGCCAGGGCCATGTTGGGTGACGCATTCGGGGACACAGAAGGTCAATCCTTGTTGGTTGGCGTTCTTTCTGGAGGATGCTCGGGATACATGTACGATCTCCAGATCATCGAAGGCTCCGAGCCCGACCCCCAAACCTTGGACATCGAAGGCATCCACGTCCAAGTCCCCAACGCTTCCAGCCATCTCCTTGATGGCATCGAAATCGATTACGTGGACCGTCTGATGGGCGGGGGATTCAGAATCAACAACCCGAATGCAGGAAGCACCTGCGGCTGTGGCGAATCGTTTGGCTGATTCAGCATGTCGACCACGCACCTTCGTGCAGACATCGGCGTGCTCTTCGTCCGAGGCAAAGATGCGGTCTCTTTTGTTGACGGGCTGAGCACCAACCTCATTCCAACCGCCTCAGGGTCGGCGGTGCGGACGGTGTTTACCGATCGTGCTGCCAAAGTCATCGCGACCACGACCGCCTTGGTGCGCGACGAGGGCGTGGTGCTCCTTGTCCATCAAGCCTCACTGCAGACTTTGCTGAGCCACCTCCAGCCTCGACAATTGGGCCAGGACGTTGCGTTGATGGACCTCAGTGCGCGAAATCACGTGCTTTACGAAACCGACGCAGAAACAGACCTTGCTGTCGGCGCATGGCGAACGGTCGATGGAATCACGACGGTCCGTGTGCATGAGGCCCTGTGCATGCATGTGGCCGCTGGCACGAGCACCAACAATCACGCGGACCAAGGCGAGGCCTGGACCGCGTGGAGGGTTGAACATCGCTGGCCGGAACATGGCATCGAAATCACCTCGGCACGGCATCCCTTTGCATGCGGCTTGGAGGACCTCGTCCACGAAAACAAGGGATGTTACCTCGGCCAAGAAGTGCTCACACGAATGAGAAGCAGAGGGAAAACAGGGTGGACACTTGTGCAAGGCTCAGTGGACGACTTCGTGCCAGAAACCATCACCACGCAACACAAGGGCCAGGCCCTTGCCATTGTTCGAACGCGTGACCTTCAATAGCCGAGGACATCGGTCAACTGACCTTTGTAGAAATTCCCGGACGTCTGCAGTGATTCCAATTCATGGTCCTGAAGATCGAGTTCGAAGATTCGCTCGACGCCGTTTGCACCAATGATGCACGGTACACCGATGTAGACGTTCTCAAGTCCGTATTGGCCGGTCAGATGGCAGGAGGCAGGAATGAGACGGCGTCGGTCGTTGAGGACGGCTTCTGCCATGATCGCGGCCGCAGAACCTGGTGCATAGAAGGCTGAACCCTTCTCCAAGAGGGCCACGATTTCTCCGCCACCCTTGGCGGTTCGCTCGGAAATGGCGGCGATGCGGTCTTCCGACATCAGTTGCGTGATGGGAATACCACCAACCGTGGTGTACCGTGGAAGAGGAACCATCGTGTCACCGTGGCCACCGAGGACCATTGGAGACACGTCTTCTTCCGCACAGTTCAGCTCCAACGCGATGAAGTGAGCCATACGGGCTGAATCCAACACGCCCGCTTGGCCAATCACGCGCTCGTGAGGGAAACCCGTCACCTGTTGCATGTGGTAGGTCATGAGGTCCAAGGGGTTGGTCACGACGATCACCACCGCTTCCGGTGCATGATCACGAATGCCGGTACCGACCTGCTGAATGATGTCGGCGTTCTTGCCGATCAAATCCTCGCGGGTCATGCCAGGCTTTCTTGGGAAGCCAGAGGTCACCACAACCACGTCTGAACCGGCGATGTCTTCGTAGGACGAGGTACCTGTGATTCGACCGTCGTAGTTGAGCACGGTTGCGTTCTCAGACATGTCGAGGGCTTTTCCTTTGGCGAAGCCTTCGAAGATGTCCAACAACACCACGTCAGCGACCTTCATTTGCGCGAGAACAAAGGCGCACGTGGCGCCGACGTTTCCTGCTCCGATGACCGCAATTTTCCTTCGTCCGTTCGCCATATGCTCGACCTGACCCGTCCTCATGCGCCCGTCCCATAAAGTCGCGGTCAGGTCGAAGGAGCCGCGTTCCGTGGTGTTGAAGAACCCGCTTCCATTCGGTCCAATCACCGCTCCCGCGGA
>QQSJ01000133.1 GCA_003602635.1 Candidatus Poseidoniales archaeon | reverse complement strand
GGTGTTTTCTATCTCCGGAACCAATCGTAATGTGTGGAACCGCTGGTGAGTTTGTCCAGCGCCCTCAACGGCGTGCGGGTCTTGCTCGAAGCCTATGAGGGCTACGAGCGGGCCAAGTTCCTCGAAACGGACTTTGCCGTGCGCGAGGAAGTGCGTCGCCGGACGGCGATGATCCTCGATCACATGACGCGGTTTGAGGACCGTGCGCGCGATGCAGGACACCGCGAGGCGGCCTCCGAAGCCAAACGTTGCAAAGAGACGCTGACCGCGGTTGGAGAGGACGTGCAATTCGCGGTCTCCGGCGTGCCGGGCAGCAGCCACGGCAACATTGGTCGCCTGCCTCGAGGGCCACGGAAGAAACTCGTGAACCACGACCTTCGGAGCCTGAAAATGCTCGTGACGGCCACGCAAGCGGCCAACGATTTGCTCGAAAAACAACTCCAAGATGCGGCCGAGGACGGCGCCTTGAAGCGGGCCTGCGCAGGCGTGCACGACAAGGTTGGGCGAGCGCGCAACCACCTGCGCGAACGAGGCATGTTCATTGATGGACTGATGAAGCGGTGAGGACATGAGCGACACACGATTTCGATGGCGGACCAACCCGACGGTGATTGCACGCTACGTCATGGGACATCACGTTCCATCCGGTTTGGAGGTCACCCTGAAGCCAAACGAGGCCTGTGTGGTGGTCGAGGACGGCCGTGTGGCCGGTGTGGCCACCCAGCAGCACATGGAGGTCAACCCAAACGTGGGGCTGCTCTCCAGAATGTTTGGTCGGGAACAACCAAACCGTTCCTTCCTGTTCGTCTTCCTTGGGCCCCATGACCTTCTCTTTCCCGTCGAGGTCACCACCGGCGACGGCCAGGTCTTGAGCGGTCTGTGCTCCATGCGCGTGGCCTTCACACGGGAATCCGTGTCACGCTTGTTGCAGGTGCCCGCCAAGGGCTCGCATGAGATCACGGTGGCCGAACTTGCACGGGTGCTTCATCCCGAGGTGATCGCTCACCTTCGCGGCGTGATGTCCGGCCATGGCGCCGATGAATTGCGCCGGGGCGACGGTCTCGAAGACCTGCTTCACACCCTTGAGCAACGCATGCGTGCGACCCTCTCGTCGTTCGGTTTGTCCCACCAATCCTCCTTCATGTCCTGGAACGAAAGCGCCAGCCAAGAAGTGCTGCGCATGCGTCGTGATTTGGAGCATCTTGTGGAACGCAACGCCATCCTCGACGCCACCGCAGCCGCGGAGATGGAAGCGGCGCTCAACGCCCGCGTGCGTGCCGCCGAGCAGCAGGCGAGGATGGCCAACGCCGAAGCGAGCGCGAGCATCGCTGCACAGGGCGCGCTCGAGCGCGCGCGCTGGCAGGAATTGGCCGCGACCGAAGGCGTGCAGCACGATGCACGTCGCACGCAGGAACTCGCCGAGGCCGAGCATCAGGTCAAGATGGCCCAACTCGAAGCCCAGCGTCAGGCCGAACAGGCCGCGCCCGAGCAGGCCAAGCGGGACGCCAAGGTGGCCGAGGCCACGCGCCTCTTCGACGAGGTCCAGGCGCGCAAGCGCGAGCGCATGGCGATGGAGGCCGAGCGTGAGCAGGCCCGCTTGGACGCGGTTTCGGCCGGTTCGGACAAGATGATCGAGACGCTCTCGCGCATCGCGGAGACCAGCGACGACCCGCAGGTCGCCATGGAAGCCTTGCGCCAGCTGGCCGAACTGCGCAAGGCCGACGTGGATGCTGCGAAGGACGCCTACAGAGACAGCTGAGGTACGGAGGACGGTTCATATCCCCCACCTCACATGGCGTGACATGGGACTCTTGCAAGCCTACATCGACGCCTGGAGCAGCGGAAACGCAGAAGCCATTGCTGAACTGATTCACGACGACTTCGTCTTCGACCCGCACGTCGGTGGCGTGACCATGGGCAAGTCCGACTTGGTCGGCTTCGTCGGCAACGACATGGTGCGCGGCGAGCACGAGCGCGTCCTCTACGAGAACGACGAGGTCGGCGTGATGCACAGCATCGCCCACTTCGCCAACGGCTCCGCCTCCGAGGCGGTCCTTTCCTTCGCCCGCTTCAAGGACGGCAAGATCGTCCGCATGGAAACCGGTGCGACCCCGCTGAGCGAGGACTACACGCTCGTCGGCCAAGACGACTGAAGTTCCTCCTCTTCCGATGGTGATTGGTATGGCATCGAAACGAGACCGTGTGTTGGAACGCGCATTCCAAGAGCACGTCGTCCAGATTGGCCAAAGCCATGGTGGATTCGTGTCGAAGTTCAAGCCAAACAAGGTCCGCGCGATGAAGGTCCGGGTTGCACCTGGTCACGAGATGACCTACGTTCAGCGGCTTTCGTCGGTTCGCGTTGAGGTCTACATTTACTTTGGAAAAACGCGCTACAAAGAATCCCTCAAAGCCTTTGAAGCGCTCTTCAAGCACAAATCAGCCATCGAGGCTGACTTTGGGGCTGAACTGTGGTGGGACGACCGAGAGACACGCAACGCTTGCCGTGTTCGTCTTGACCGAGAAGGGTTCGACCTGCACGACCGTTCTTGCTGGGACGACTACGCAACATGGATGGTGGAACACATGGATCGGCTCCACCAAGCCTTGCTGCCATACCTCGAGTGATGTGACCAGGCTCCTTGGTCAAGACAGATGAATGGTGGGTCCGCCCAGATTTGAACTGGGGTCTGACGGCCCCCAGCCGCCAAGTATAGGCCA
>QQSJ01000132.1 GCA_003602635.1 Candidatus Poseidoniales archaeon | reverse complement strand
ATGTTCACCTCCGCCACCCCGTATGAACAACGGGTGCGTGATGAAGACTGTTTGTCGGACCCTTATGAATCCGCCGTCATCCTAAGCGAGGCTTCATGGGACCTCGACACCAGCCCACCGCATGGCACGTCGACCCGACGCCGATGAGTGGCAGTCCTCGCTGGACGCCTTCACCGGTGCACCGGAGGAACAAGCGCGCACGCCCGTCGGTGCTCCGTTGGAGCAATTCGACATGCCAAGCCTTCGGCATGACGCGCGGCGCGTCCCGGAAGCCCCGACGGTCCCCCACGCGTGCCACGACCTTCGCAACCTCTACCCAGACGCCCCCGTCCCGACCGGACCCGATGCACCGGTCATTCATCGGGCGTCGTTGAACAGCGTGGAAGGCATCGGCCAAGTGATGGATTGGGCGGCGGATGGGCACATCACCCTGCTGGATCTCGCACCATTGTTCGGCCGAAGGGACGACTTTCGCACCGCCTTAGATCACCTCTCGGTCTTCGTCGAGGACGACCTAGGAGGCCGTTTGCTCCAACTGACCGACACCCGGCTCCTCGTCTTGCCCCAAGGCGTCGAGGGCGTGCGTGGGGTCGAAGACGCACCAGAATCCGTCCGCCCCGAAGGCGACGGGAGGCGTTGGTGAATGGAACAAACCGTCAACGCACCTTGCCCGACCTGTGGCGCTGAAGAGGGGCTTCGCCTGCGCACCCACATCGATGACATCCCGTATTTCGGCGAACACACGCAAGTGACCTTGCTGTGCGTGGTCTGTGGTTGGAGGCAAACCGACCTCATCCCTGCCGAAGCCCAAACCCCGACCGGATGGATGCTTGAACTTTCATCGCCCCGGCACTTGACCGCTCGTGTGGTCCGCTCCACGGCGTGCACCGTGCGCATCCCTGAACTCGACCTTGAGGTGGCCCCAGGATCATCCTCCACAGGCTATGTGTCGAACGTCGAGGGCGTGCTTCAGCGCTTTTTGGACGTCCTCGACATCGTCGAACGTGACGTGGTGGCCCATGGCGACCTGCCAGAGGAACGCTCAGCCCTTGACCTGTTGCGCATGCGGCTCACGATGACCATGGCCGGTGTGTTTGACACGCCGGTGACCTTGGAACTGCTTGACCCCAGCGGCCGGTCGTTGATCCTCGACGACGACGCCACCCAGCGTGAGTTAACCTCTGAAGAGGCCGATGCGTTGCCGATGGGGCCAGAACCCCCCGTGTTCTCGTCCTGAGCCTCAGCGTGCATCGGGCGCGAGGAAGGTCTCCACCAAATGAGCCGTTTCGTCGCGACGCTCGGCCAGTTCGCCCAGCCACACCTCGGCGCGTTCCAAGCAAGCCTGCTTCATTTCACCGGCCAGCAAACGCCCGGCGCGGTAGGATTCAGCCAGGTCCGCCAACACGGCATCGTCTTCCTCGAAGAAGTAGGCCATGTACTGGAACGCCACGTCACGGTCTGGATCACCGCCGAGACGCCGATGTTCCTCCACCGTTGGCTGACCGCCCGAAAAGGCCCGCTTGATTTTCTTGGCGACCTTGGCCGGTTCGTCGCCGAGGAAGAGGGTGGAATCCGGGCGACTGCTCGACATTTTGTCCCCGTCCAAACCGACGGCAAAGTGGTGGTAGGTGGAAGAGGGAGGCATCAGGCCCATGCCGCCAATCTCGCGTTCCAAACCGAGGAGCGCGAGGCGCACGGAGGCAAGGTCGCGCTTGGAGGCAGACGGCACGTCAACCGTCCCGTGCTTGGGGTTCGGCCGTAGATCGCTGAAACCGAGCGCCGAAAGACGCTCCACAATCCGGTCAAACACCGCTTGGCGAACCCCACGGTCCACGCGGCCGTCTGGCTGTTGACCGAAGGCGGCCGCGTTGCTTTCCTGAACGGACAGCGCTACGGTCAGCCCTGCGTTTTTGCCCGTTTTCAGGTTGAACCAATTGGTTTTGGACGCAAGCCCACGGGTGAGGCGCAGGTGCGGGTCCTGATCCACACCGACGGGAACCACGATCGGGCGGAGCCCACCGTACTCGTCCGTTTGAGGATGAAGGATGTCACCCGCCTGCACCAGAGGAGCTTGGACGTGAGCCAGGTTGGTTTCCCCTTTGAAGCCGTAAATGGCCTCGAATTCAGACAGGTTCGTGCGACGTCCAAGTTGGAAGCCAAGGCGCTGAACGATGGGGCGTGAGGATTGGAAGTAGACGTTCGTGCGTTCTGGGTCGAGTCCCAATGCAGCATAATTCGCGATGTATTGCTCAAGCGCAATCCTCCGCCCTTCCTTCAGCCCCACGCCACGTGTGGCTTGGCTCTCAAGGTCGGCGACGGCGATGGTCACGTCACCCCCATGCTCCTGGAACCAGCGCACTTGGTCGATGACCATGGAATGCCCAAGGTGCATTCGACCGGAGGGCATCAACCCGGTCAGGACGCCAAACGGTTCTCCTTTCCGCTGGGCGTCAAGGACGCCCTCGAGGTCACGGTGGGCGAAGACGATGCCTCGACGATGAAGACGGGTCGGGTTTGGAAGGTCCAGACCTTCCATTCTGTTGAGACCAAAGCGGGCGATGATGCCCTCATAGTCGGTGGATTGGGCGCTGCTCCACGGGTCAATCTCCACGCGTCCACCTCGTCCTGTGGCGGGACCCGTCGCGGATGAAGCCTTCGTCACTCTTCCTCGACGATACGCCGGCTTGCGGGGTTCGGAGCAAGGGCGGACGAGCCGTCGTCGCTGCGAATCACGTGCCGCATGGCGAGGATGGTGCCCACGGCCGCCAGCAAACCGACCCAGGGTAGCCATGGCATCTCAGGATCGGCGTCTCGAGGAATGACCAGCCAGGTGAAGCGGAGTTCAGGTTCGTCGTTGAAGCGCTTGCTCCAGCGGAACAGGTCCCACGTGTCGTGCCCAGCGATGGTCACGGCCACGCCCAGCCCGTTCCACTGCTCGGTCATGCCGAGAACATCCAGTTCCGAACGGTTGACCGGCGCGTCGAGCAGCATGTCCATTCGCTGGCCAACCGACAGGCTGAGGAGGGTTTCATTGCCATCAAACCGGTACCCAACCGCCGTGTTGCGAACGCCGTCAAGGGACTCAGCAGGAGCATCATCGAGGGTGACGTTGGTGACGGTGATGCCTTCTGGGGGAAGGAAACGCCACGTGGTCGGGACCTTCCAAGCCTCTGGGTTGGAGGAACTGCAAGCAACCGTGTCCATGAGCGTGAAACTGACGCGACGCCCGTCGTCGGGGTCGACGCTCAAATCGAACTCATGGCACCGCGACACGGCCCATGTCGACCATGCCTCGCCCCACGTGGTGAACCACACGTCGTCACGCTCCAGCAACATGTCGACGACGTCGCCGTCGTGCCGGATGGTGGCGTCGTTGACCCGACCGATCCAGTACATGTTGACCAAGCCTCCAGCGTCAAGTTCTGCTTCGAGGAGGTCCATCTGAGCCACTTCCTTTTCCAACGACCCACCTCGGCGACCAAGGTTGTACCAATCTTCCTCGAACAAGGGTGCATCGCTGCCGTTGTGCCACGCGGTGGTGGCCAGCCCGGTCTGGTCGCCGTGGACGACGAATCCAAGCTCGCCAAGCAGCGTGTGATCGGTGGCAGGAAGACCGGGAGGTGTGTACAACGACATCGGAGCATCGCCCCACATCGACGCAGGCGTCCGTGCGGTCAAGTAAGCACGGCATGCCGTGGCTACAGCCCCTGGGTCGTTGGCCCAACTCAACCCGGGCATGCCGTAACAGCCGAATTCGTCGCCTGCGTCGATGCGCTCAACCGCCATGCTGGTCTCCAGCCAACCGTCCTCTTCCCACGCTTCTGCGGCCGCAAATGGGGCGCAGACCGGCACCACGAGGACCGTGAGCAGCAGGAGGGCCACCACGCGCTGCATGTCGTGGTCTCGGACGTTCATGATTTGAGCCTTGCAGCCCAATCAAGGTGCAAACCACCCCTCAACGGTGAAAATTGATACCTCGGGCCTCGATGGAGGAACGTGAGCGAGGCGGCCAAGCAGGCTTGGACGACCGTTGTTGCTCGCAGCGGGATCCGCTCCGCGGACCAGGTCGAACTCCGCTATCCGAACTACCGACGCCTCCGCGTGTTGCTCAACCCCGGGATGCGGCTCTTCCTCAGGCTCCGCATGCGAGGCCTGCATCACGTTCCGCGACGCGGCCCGGTCATCCTTGCTGCGAACCATCTCTCGCACGTGGATCCAATCATGGTCATCATGGCCACACGTCGAAAAGCGCACTACCTCGCCAAAGACGGACACTTTGTCTCCGGTCCACGCAAGTGGCTCATGAACGCCACAGGCCAAATTGAAACGAACCGAGAAAGCGGTGCGCGGGACGCACTTTCGAGCGCTGTGGCGCTCCTTGAGGCCGACAAAGCGGTCGGAATTTTCCCTGAAGGCACCCGGTCCAAGCGCGCGGAGGCACCCTACCTCTTGGAAGGGAAAACCGGTGTCGCGCGTTTGGCGGCCACCGTCCCTCATGCCATGGTGGTCCCCGTGGCCCTGATTGGAACGCGCGACATGATGCAGCCCTCGGCCCACAAATTCCCGCGCCTTTGGAGGCGGGTGAACATCACCATCGGCCGAGGAATAACGTGGGAGGAATGGCTTGTTCACGCCGACGGCGCTGCTCTTGAGGACACTGAAGTGATCGCCATGGCGGAGATGGAAGACGAGGATTTGAACGCCAAAATGGCGGTCCTGCAGCGACAATTCACCGACCAACTCATGGCCAGCCTGAGCCACCTCGGCGCCCCCTGAGACCGACAAGCCTCAAGGGCCGCAGCACGAAGTCAGCCCCATGCAAGCCTACCTCGACCTCCTGCAGAGGGTCCTCGACGAGGGTGTACCGAAGGGCGACAGGACCGGAACCGGAACCCTCAGCGTGTTCGGCCACCAAATGCGGTTTGACCTCAGCGAGGGTTTCCCGCTGGTCACCACCAAGCGCATTCACATCCCATCCGTGGTCCATGAATTGCTTTGGTTCCTCAAAGGCGACACGAACGTGCGTTACCTCCAGGAGAACGGCGTCCGAATTTGGAACGAGTGGGCCGATGAGAACGGCGATCTTGGGCCAGTCTACGGCAAGCAATGGCGCCGCTGGGTTGGACCTGATGGCGTCGAACACGATCAGATCGTTGAAGCGATTCGGCTCATTCGAGAGAACCCCAACAGCCGCAGGATCATCGTCAGCGCTTGGAACGTGGCCGACCTTCCTGCCATGGCCCTCATGCCCTGTCACGCGTTCTTCCAGTTCCACGTCGCCGACGGTCGGCTCAACTGCCAGATGTACCAACGCAGCGCGGACGTGTTTCTTGGCGTCCCGTTCAACATCGCCTCCTACAGCCTTCTGACCCACATGATGGCCCAAGTCTGCGGGCTGAAGCCCGGTGTTTTTGTCCACAGTTTGGGCGACGCCCACCTCTACAACAACCACCTCGACCAAGCGCGCTTGCAGGTCACACGCGAGCCATTGCCTCTGCCCACCCTCAAACTCGACGCCTCGATCACGGACATCGACGCCTTCACGGCAGAACACATCGAATTCGTGGACTACGAGCACCACCCGCACATTGCGGCACCCATCGCCGTCTGAGGACCTCACATGCCGTTGCACCTCATTTGGGCCGAGGACGAAGCCGGGGGCATCGGCCGTGACGGAGATCTTCCGTGGCGGCAACGCACCGACCTTCAGCGCTTCAAGGCCCTGACGTTGGGGCATCCTGTGGTCATGGGACGGCGCACGTGGGAGAGCTTGCCCTTTCCGCTTCCCGGCCGAGAAAACCTGGTGCTCACCCGCGACCTCTCGTGGAGTGACGAAGGATTGGAACGGACCACCCTCGAGGAAGTGAAGGCCCGCTCCGAAGCCGGCGAAACGCTGTTCGTCATCGGCGGAGGCGAAATTTACGCCTTGACGTTGGACGAAGCAGCGGTCGTGCATCGCACCGTCGTGCACATCACCGTTGAAGGGGCCGACACCCATGCTCCTGCCATGGACACGACGTGGAGCCTACACTCCTCTGAAACGGTACCTGCTCAGGAAGGGGACCAGCACGACCAGACCTTCGAGCACTGGACCCGCTTGTGATCAGAACCACAGGCCTTCAATCAGGAAGGTCACCAAGGCGACCGAGATCATGATGGCCGAGGGCAACATGGCGCCAAGACCGCTTTCCATGTCACTGAAAGCCAACGCTTCGGTTCCACGGTGGACCGTCACGATGTGACCAAATCCGTCTCCTTCACACGTCAATTCAGGCAACGCGGAGGCCACCGATTGGTCGACGCCTTCGAACATCAACTCCTCCTGCCTGCGGGGTTGGGCATAACATGAGGCAAAGAAGGGGTCACCCACCGTCCACCCGTTGATGTCCCATACGTGCCAAGCCCGAAGATTCCGCACCTTGCCGCTGGGCCGACTTCGCGTCGACCACAGGCTGAGGTCGGCGTCAGACCACTCATGAATTCGGCGGCCGTTGGCCAGGAGGTTTGGGTGAACGGCCACCCCACCGGTTCCATCGTGCACCAAGGTCGGGGCGCCACCAGCGTCCGAACGAATCAGGGTGTAGGCACTGCGGCTTTCCCATCGGCCTCCGGTCACCTTGCCGTCTTGGTCACGCTCCTCGACCCATTCTTGCCAGGTGAACCGATGACCGTACCTCCAGCCCCAATCCGCAAGGCCATGCACGCACTTGCCCGCATCACCGTCGACGAACACCACCGCCGGCCAGCCATGCCGAGGACGGAGCTGACCGTACACCTCGACCGGGCCCATCGGCATCGACCGCACGGTGGACGTGGGGCGATCGGCAAGGGCCCGCCACTTGCGCACGCGGAAAAATTGAATCAGCAAAATCACCGCACCGACGGCCAGAGCACCGTAGAGCATCGTAGGATCTCCAGACTCCAGGAGGTACGTTCGAGCGATGATGACCAGAAAGGCGCTTTGCGCGATGCGGATCAAGGATTGGAGGGTCAAGGTCGCAGGAACCGGCGTGCCGACGTTCTGTGGATGGTCGTCCAGAAGGCCGCCTTCATCTTCGTCGTACGGACGGTCCAAATGCCACGCGCCGACGGGCGGTGGCCGAACCAACCACCCTTCTTTTTCCCCGCCAGGGGACGCCTCGGTGCGTTCCCCGTTTGGCCCAACATCGTACGAAACGGAGGCAATTTCGCCGCCGATGGTTGTGCGAATGGCGTGGAGGGCGATCTGGATTCCAGAAGGAAAACTGGTGGCCAACGCCATGCCGGTCACGTAGAGCGCTGCGGCCAGAATCAGAAGCGCTTCTGTCGTGACGCCCTCGGACAGGAAGATGTACGCAAAACCAACGCTCACAAGCAGGCTGACGACAAGCTGAACCCACTGCCCAGTGTACATGGGTAGGTGGAGGTCGAAAAAGCGAGGTGCAGTGACCTGCTCCATGGAGCCTTTGATGACGTCAATGGGCCGTTCAAACTCCTCCACGACATCACCCCACGGCTTCACGACTCGTCCGTGTATTCGGTCACGCGGATGCCAAGGCGTCCTTGGCGTGCGGGACGTTGCATGACCCGAGCGAGCTTTGCCTCGAAGGC
>QQSJ01000131.1:943-7594 GCA_003602635.1 Candidatus Poseidoniales archaeon | reverse complement strand
CCGGACCCTGCACGGTGAATCTGCGGAGGACCCGATCGTGGCCGGCTTGCGCCGAGAACTGGACGCCGTTCGCGAAGAGCGGGACAGCGCGCTGGCGGCGCTGAACGTCAAGACCCGGGCGCTCTCGCAAACCACCGAAGAGAACCACACCTTGCGGGCCAGGGTCCGCTTCGAACAGCAGGTCCCTCTCTCGACGGAGCACTGAATGGTTCACCTATACGCCTTATTCTATAGAATCCAACGCCTTCCAGAGAGCCCACGGTTGCTCAAGAACCATGGGCGCATGGCTTGGGCATGGCATCAGATTTGAACCTCAGAACCGATGGTTCTGTGGTGACGTCGATGACCGTGGTCAGAGCTTGTCCTCGGGTGCTTCGGCGAGGGTCTCCATCAGCCAATAGAGGCCACCCCAGACGGTGCTCACCGATTCGGGCTCCTGCATCATCGCTTGTGCGTGAATCTCGACCGCACGGCGCCACCGTGGTCCGAAAATACGGACGTAGTAGCCGCAGAAGGCCTCCACAAGATCCAGCGACAAGTGACCATGCTTGGCCAGCAGGCCGATGTTGTTCATGCCGATCATCGTGGCGTTCATCGCGTCCTTTTCTTCGCGGGTCAGGGCGACCAGTTCCTGGATGGTCAATTCCTCGTGGAGTTTGTTGGTCGTCACCGCGAACCCTCGGTGGATCATTGGATTGTTGAGGTGAGCCGCCAGGTCACGACCGATCTCGTAGCGACGGTTCTCGTTCCAGAACTTGACCTGACGAAGGCTGAACAACAACGTGAACAAAATGGCAATACCGCTCACGGCCTCGCCAATGTTTGCTGCCGTCTCGATGTCCATCTCTGTCCCTCGGTGTTGGGTCTGAAGCCACCGTCAATCAAGGTCGTTGCGGTGAACGAAAGACGCCACGCACGGGGTTCGGACGCAGCGTGTGGGTGCATCACTGCAGGTCGTCGCGCCCGAGCTCGTGGCCCATGCGCTCTGCTTTGGTGATGAGGTAATTCCGGTTGTCGTCGCCCACACCGGCCACCAAAGGAATGCGCTCAACGACGTCGATGCCGTACGAGCGCAATTGCTCAACTTTGTCGGGGTTGTTGGTCAGCAGGGAGACTTGACCGGTGCCGAGGGAACTCAGCATCTTGGCGGCAATCGTGTAGTCCCGTGCATCGGCGGGATGCCCGAGCATCAAATTGGCGTCCAGGGTGTCCGCCCCTTGATCCTGCAAATGGTAGGCCTGAATCTTGGCGTGAAGGCCGATGCCCCGGCCCTCTTGGCGAAGGTAGAGCACGCACCCCCAACCGCGTTCAGCGACCGCGGCGAGCGCGGCGTTCAGTTGAGGACCGCAATCACAGCGAAGGGACCCGAAGGCGTCCCCCGTCAAGCACTCAGAATGGACCCGAACCAACACGGGGTCTGGGCCGCTCAAGTCGCCAATGGAAAGGGCGACGTGCTCCAATCCGTTCTCGTCCTTCACGACCTCGATCCGGAAGGCCCCGTAGGGTGTTGGCAAGGTGGCCACGCTGGGCACGTTTTCTTCGCTCATGACGTCACCTCGATGCACATCCGCCAGTCGCCCGCGACTTCCTCAACGCTGAGCATGCGGTGTCCGTGGCGCGCGAGCATTGGCGGGAGGTCCTCAAGGGCCTCAGGATCGTCAAACCTCACTTCGAGCACGTGCCCATGGCCGAGGCCTTTCAGCGCCTGTCGGGTTTCACCGACCGGGATGGGGCACCGGTAGCCCCTGACGTCAAGCCGGTGGGTCGGGTCAACCGTCTGTGCCCCGCCCTCCATGGTGCAAGGGAGAGCCGGTGTGCCTTGAAGGATTGCGACCGACGCCCCTATGAGGCAGCAGCGTGAGTATCCCGCGTGGGAGCAACGGCGAAGGCCGAGGACGACATGTCTTGGTCCGAAGTGGCGGCCCTTGGCTTGAGGTACGGAAAGTACCCGCTCGCGCTGTTGCTGGTCGAAGCCTTCTACTGGTTCTTGACCGAACCTTCCGACACCTTGGCGCCTCTGCAGGTCGTTGAGGCGTGGATGTGGCACGGCATCACCGAGATCATCTGGGGGGCTGACGCGGTCAGCCTGAGCCAACACAACGGATGGACCACACGCATCGATTTCCACCACAGCAGTTTCCCCGGCACTTTCGACAGCGTTGGATTGTACGTGTCGGACGAATGCGCCGGTGTCCACGAGATGATCTTCCTCTCTACCCTCATCCTGATCACCGACGACGTCCCACAGCGCGACCGTTTGCGGGCCGTCGCCGTTGGCTGCGCGCTGGTGTTCATCCTCAACCTCGCACGGCTTGTGGCCTTCTATCCGCTCGCGCTTGGTGGTTGTCTGGAAGCGCCCAACGATCCCGCGTGCCTGAACGACATGTGGGCCTTTCACCGCCATGTGTACGAATGGGGTTTCCTCGTCGTCCTGATCGGCCTCTGGCTGGCTTGGTTCACGTGGGTGGGTGGCCCGCGTCGGGTGAAGGACCGCAGCATGGCCGGCCGCGACCGTTGGCGCATCACGCCCCGCAAAGCGTGGGCATGGTCCGAGCATCGCCCCGTGTGGCAGCAGCCCATCATGGGCACCGCCTTGGCCGCCGTCTTGCTCCTGACCGCCCTCTACATGGTGCGCAGCGATCCCGCCGCCTTGGATGCACGTGCAACGGCGGAGCTGTGCGCGTTCAGCGAATTGGTCAGTCAACGGTGCGCTGACGCGCAAAACACGTGGGACGATGCCATCGCTGGCGCGTGGTCGGTGGCCAGCCTCGGCCTGCTGAGCTTGGTCACGAGCGCCTTCGTCTTCGAGCGGCCGTTGCCCGACGGGCGTTGGCCTTCGATGCTGGACGACGAGGAGCGAAAGGCCCTCGAAGACGCCGCCAAAGAAGAGGAATGAACCTCAGAGCACGAGGAGTTCAGCGGTACGGGTCGAGCCCGCCACGCCTTCCTTGCCAAGGGCCTTCATGGCCTTGGCCGCCACACTGCTGTGCATTCCCAAGTCGAGGTGCGATTCGGATTGAACAATGCGTCCAACGGCCAAAGGATCGCACGCGAGGGTGGAGACCAACCAGTCGGTCAAATCGGCCTTGGAGAGACCGTCTGCGGAGGGGATGTCCACGCGCAGCGTGACGAAACCGAAGGGGTCGGCCGCGTCCGACAAATCCTCGCGGAACTGAACGGGATCGCGGTCCATGCCTTCGGGCAAAGCAGGTGCCTCGGCGTCTTCGACCGGAAGATCGTAGGTGGCAACGATGTTCTGCATTTGCTGTCCGGAAGACCGGTCCACGAGGGTCCAGGCTTCACCCGTGCGGCCAATGCGGCCGGTGCGGCCGATGCGGTGGATGAACGCGTCCATGTCGTTTGGCACGTCGTAGTTGATGACCTGCGTCACGGTGTCCACGTCGATGCCGCGGGCGGCCACGTCGGTGGCGACGATGATGCGAACCTCGCCTTCGCGGAAGCGGCCAAGGATGCGCTCACGCTGGTTTTGTGACAGATCGCCGTGAAGGCCGTCCACATCGAATTTGGCCTTGCCGAGCCGGGTCACGAGGAGGTCGACCATGCGCTTCGTGTTGGCGAAGATGATGGCTTGACCGTCCTCCTCAAGGTGCGAAAGCACGCGGGCCGTGGCCCAGAGTTTGTTCGAGCGTCCCACGTGAACGAGCAGCATGCGCACGTCAGGCAGGTCGATCTCGTCCATGTTCGTCTGCACGAACTCAGGATCTCGCATGAACTCGGAGGCGGCGTTGACGATCTCTTGGGGGAAGGTCGCAGAAAACAGCAGGGTCTGCTCACGTGCGGTCATGCGCTCCAACACCCAAAGGATGTCTGGGAAGAAGCCCATGTCGAGCATGCGGTCCGCTTCGTCGAGGATGAACATCGTGGGCTTGGTCAAGTCGATGTGACCGCGCTCGGACATGTCCATGACACGTCCAGGGGTCCCGACGATGACGTCAACACCTGCGTCAAGTTGCTTGGCTTGCTTCTCGATGTCGGTTCCACCGTACACCGTTTGCATGCGTAGGCCGGTCTCGCCTTGCAGGGTTTCGAGTTCCTCAGCGACTTGCACCGCCAATTCGCGCGTGGGAGCCAAGACGAGGGCTTGGAGCCCTTCACCTGGCGTGGCATGCTCGATCATCGGCAAACCGAAGGCTGCGGTTTTGCCTGACCCGGTGCGGGCCTGGCCGATCACGTCGCGGCCTCGGCGGGCCAAGGGGACGGTGTCGCGCTGAACTTCGGTGGCGAATTCCCAGCCAAGGCCGTCGATGGCTGCTTGGATGGAGGAGGGAAGGTCCCACGTGCTGAATTTGGTCGTCGTGAACATTCTGTTCGCCTCCGTTCCTCGGTTCTGCGGGCCCCCGGAACGGTGGCGACCCTCGCGCGTCTCAGAAGGACTCGGCGTCCTTGATCTCCTGCTGGAGCTGGCCCATCCAGTACTTGCGGGCGTTCTCACGGGTGAGCGGTCGCTTGGTCTGACGAACGTGCTCGAGGATGTACTGTCGGAACTTCAGGGCCTTGGTTCGGTTGATGCCCTTGGGCGTCATACCGTCCCAGAGGCGCTCGAACTGCTCGGCCTTGTCATCGTACGTGACGTCATCCATGACTACACCTGAACGAGTTGGCGACCGGTGGGCCTCCTTTAACGGTGTTGGCCGTCGTCTTGGGGAGGCTCATCCTCAGGGCTTGGCTGAGCAGGAGGTTGTTCGCTTGGTTCTGGTTCGAGCAGACCGATCGCCTGTTCCATGGCCTGCGCCACTTCACGATCGAGTTGAGGGACCGGTTCAGCGGGGGCCAAGAAGCGGTTCTTCTGGGCTTCGCTGCCCTCGATTTCTGGGTCGAAGGCCATCTCTTCCAAGAGGAGGCGGATGCCTGGGTCTTGTTCGACCTGAAGACGCTCCTGGGCGAAATTGCGCTGGTCTTCCTCACCCATGAAGCGATGGAGCATCTCAACGCAAGCCCGGCGGATGTCGACCACGTCGTGGCGTGTTCCCGCCAGCACGATGGAACGGGCGCGGCTGCCGCCCATGTCCACACGTTCCAACACCTTCAGGGCCCGGTTACGCACCTTGGCATCGGTGTCATAGAGCACCTTTTCGGCGAGAATGACGGCCATCTTCGGGGCCGGATTGACCAGTTTAGGCAGGCACCGTGCGGCTTCGCGACGGACGATGACCTCCTCGTCGGCCAGCGCCCAGGTGACCAAATCCCAGCCTTGGTGCCCGGCCCGTGCAACCACCCGCTGGAGGACACGTGCCGCCTCTTTCCGCAGGTTGGCATCGTCTTCGAGCAGCAGGCTGTCGACGTGGAGGCAGACGACCGATGGCCACGACTCGCCCATGACCCGCAAGCCTTCCCACGCTGCTTTTGACAGGCGCTTGTCCGGAGAACGAAGCGCGTTGACCAAGGTGTCCTCCACGCCGGACGGGAACACGGGCGTCATGCGTCGCAGGGCATCGCACGCTGCATCCCTGACCGCATCGACGGGATCGTCGATCAGCACACTGAGATGGTCGAACAGTTCGTCCGAGCGCTGTTGGGCCACTTCGGGCATGGCCGACAGCGCCGCACAACGCACGTCAGAATCGTCGTCCATGCAGGCCTCGATGAGGGCTTCGTACGCAGCGTTGGCGTGAACGCCTTTCGCGAGGACCAATCCCTCCACGCCATCAATGCGAGAAAATTGCTGGCGTTCACCGTCGAGCATCAGCTCGAGAACTTCGGTTCGACCGGTGGCCAAATCAAGCACCTGACTTGGGTTCAAACGGGACCAAGCGCCCCGAAGACCCTCCTCGACCTGCGCACGCTTGACCACGGTGGCCACCTCGATGGGCTTGCCGGTGCGGGGGTCGCGGGCGATGTACTCGGCCATGGGCTTCGGCCCGGCACCGACGCCACCCCTCATCAACATGCGCGTCCAATCACCACGAAGGCCTAAGTGACCCCTCCAGAAGCCAAATGCGATGAGAGCGACCGTGCTGCAGGCGTTGGTCGTCCTCGGCCTTTTCCTCACCCTGCCGTGGACCATGGTGCCCCCGGCTGAGACCGAGGCCAACCCACAGGTCGGCGAGACGCCATTTGTGTTTCCCGCGACGGCGATTCAGGCCGACTTCAACGGCACGGGGTGGAACCTCAGCGGCACGAGTTGGGACACCCTCGAAAACGAGGTGGTCATCGACCGGCCGTCCGTGGCGTGGTCGGCGCCTGCCGGAGCGCCCCAATTCCCACGTTCGGCCGCGTGCTTGTTCCCCATTCCCGAGCGCAACGAACTGTGGTTGGTGGGAGGAATCGTGGATCCCAGCAGCCAGTGGAACGACGAGGAGGAGAGCAGCCTCATCGAGGTTTACGACGTGACCAACGGCACGTGGTCGGTGTCGCCAAGCCCACTTCCGAACGTCCAATCCCATGCAGGGTGTGCCCGCTGGGGCGACGTCCTCGTTCTCGCAGGTGACCTGCCGCTGCCCGACGGCCAATCATCGGCCCCTTCGTTCACCTCGGGCCTTGTCCAACGCTACAACCTCACCACCGACGCTTGGTCCGTTGGCACCTCCATGCCCGGCGACCGAGCGGTCGGAAAAGCCGGCTATGCACATCACGACGGCGTGCTTTACGCCGCGGGAGGCGTCAACCAAACCGGAAACGCCATGGCGGTCA
>QQSJ01000131.1:0-830 GCA_003602635.1 Candidatus Poseidoniales archaeon | reverse complement strand
TTGGACCTACCAAAGCAACCTCACCACCGCTCGAATTCAGCCTGCTGCAGCCCACTACCGCGGCAAGTTGTACGTCATGGGCGGTTACATCACCACGTCCACCTCGGTCGGCGGTGGGCCCCCACAGGTCTCCTCCGCACCCACCAACACGACGGAAGTCATGTTGTCAAACGGCAGTTGGACGAACCACACCGACCTTGGTGTCGCGCTCGCAGGGGCCGCTGCGGACGTGATCCATGACGAAATCGTCCTGTTTGGGGGCGCTTCGAGCACCGGCGCACAACGCCGCACCTACGGCTGGCTCCCAGAAACAGATGTCTGGCGGAACATGGGCAACCTCGGTCGTGCCGTTCACACCATGGCGTGGACCCAGTACAACAACGCCACCTACGTGATCGGCGGAGATTCTGGGAACCCTTCCTGGGGTTGGATGCAAATCCGTTCCAACGTCAACCGCTACGTGAGCCCGGCGGAACACGTGGGAACGTTGGTCTCCCCGCCCATCGATCTTCGAAGCACGACCGATGGCGATGCCTTGCTGCGATGGGTCAGGCTTGACGGCCACGCACCGTCGGGCACGGCGCTTGGCCTGCAGTACAGGACGGCCCCGGACCCTCTCTTGCTCAACGGCATTGAATGGCAACCCATGGTCGGCAATTTCAGCTACAATCATCCCATTGGAAACCACACGGTGCCCGAACCACCGACCTCAGGAAGCGAACGCTCGGTCGAGGAGTTCCTCGACTTCTATCCCTGGCTGCAATGCAGGGTGGTGCTCAGCACCACCGAGGGCGAGGCATGGACGCTGCCGGACATGGACGCGGTGTCTT
>QQSJ01000130.1 GCA_003602635.1 Candidatus Poseidoniales archaeon | reverse complement strand
TGCAACGATATGCAGGCTTTCCCAAGGTGTGCCGTCGGTCAAGTTGGGGCTGACCTCCACGCGCCACGCACCGCCATCCTCGATGTCCGTACTTTCGAGCACGGCCACGCTCTCCGAAGCATCTTCCGCCATCGCGGTGACCGTAACTCGAACCAAGTCTGGGTAGGCGTGGGCGACGCCGCCAAGCACACTCCAGGACCCGTTCTCTTGCTCCTCGAGCAATGCGACCACGATTGGTGCTCCGTGGTCATGGCTGCTGTGGTCATGGACCTCGTCCATGACGTCGTTGTTCTGTTCTTCATCCGCGCCCGTGCCCTCAGAATCCGTGTCCCCGTTGATCGTGATCAACACGAGGCTGCCCACCAGCAGTGCAAACAACATGAATGCAGCAAACTTTGGACCGACGGTCGGATAGGATCCCCCTGCCATGCCCCGAACCATTTCTTTCCGCATCTAATCTTTCGGTGTCACCGATTCACGAGGGTACTCTTGTGGTCACCCTCAATTGAATCCACAACCGACGTAAAGTGGAAACGTCTCGCTCAAGAAGCGCCCGCGTAATCCACGCCTTTACGAGGAGAAGAGGCCATTCCACTGCCCATTTCCCCAGTAATCCGCTGCCATCACGCCGCTGACGTTGGGTTGGCTGAGGTGAAAGCGGATTCGCTCGTAGCCGACGTGGGGGACAGGGGAAGTTTCCACAAGATACACGCCATTGTCGAGGTAGATGGTGTCAACGTTCCACACGGCACCTTCGTCGTCCGGGAAACTTTCCAAACCGATGGCTTGGATGTTTGCAAGGATCATGTCTTCAGGTGTGGC
Organism: Candidatus Poseidoniales archaeon; assembly: GCA_003602635.1. Taxonomy (GTDB): domain Archaea; phylum Thermoplasmatota; class Poseidoniia; order Poseidoniales; family Poseidoniaceae; genus MGIIa-L3. The sequence goes on along the minus strand of QQSJ01000130.1, from coordinate 1,524 downwards.
CGGCGATTTCTTTCCAAAGAGGCGGTCAAAAAAACCCATGTTCTCAATAGGAGCGGACGGGGTTTAGACCTCACGGTCTGCATGAAAACCAATGTCAGAGGGGGTCGACCTCATGACTCGAGCCATGGACCCGTGAGCCAGGGACTTGGAATCAATACGAACGAGCCATCAGCAGCCGTCGTGTGGTCGGTTGACCGGTCGCGTGGCAAGGTTGGGGGTCAGCGTAAGGTTCGGTTGCGTCACCGAGGAAGCCCATGCCGGTTGCACGCTCGAGACGTTCCGCATCTGCATCGCTGCCGTTGAAAGCCAATTCGTAGATTCTCCCCTCTTCCACGGGCGCACTGAGCGCACCGTCTTTCCACGCGGGCAGCGGTTGAACGACTTCGTCCACATGGGCGTAGGCCCGCGTGCGCAATTCATCGGCAATGTCGTCGAGCGTCGATTGGACACCGGACTCGAGTTCATCCATTGGAATCGGTGATTTTCCTCCGGTGCGACGGGCAGCAAAGACGCTGCCTTGTTCCACGTCACGTGGTCCGACTTCAAGGCGAAGTGGCACGCCTTTGATCTCCCAGTCGTAGTACTTCTGACCGGGGTGCAGGTCTCGGTCGTCCACTTTCACCCTGAAACCGGCATCACGGAGTCGCTCTGCAACGTCATGCGCGACTGCGACGGTGTCCACGGTCGCGTTCTTCCGCACAAGGGGGCAGACGACGACTTGGATGGGTGCGATGGCCGGGGGCATGATCAAACCAGAATCGTCCCCGTGCATACCGACGACGGCTCCCAGGAGACGTTCTGACATTCCGTACGTGGTCTGGTGAACGTGAGCCTGCGTCGCTTCCTTCGTTTCGTACGTGATGTCGAAGGCCTTGGCCCATTGGTCACGGTAATGGTGGCAGGAGGCCACCTGAAGCGTCCTTCCATTGGGCATGATGGCGTCGATGCCGATGGTGTACCATGCCCCAGGGAAGGTGTCCCAGACGGGCCGCTTGGCCTTGAGCACCGGCAAGCAAAGCTTGTGCATCAAGCGGTCCACAATGTCGAGGTCTTGTTCGATTTGCGCAGTCGCGTCGTCTTCGTCCACGTGAGCGGTATGGGCTTCGAAGAAGTGGATCTCTCGAACACGAATGAAGGAACGTGTCTGCTTGGTTTCGTAGCGGAAGGTGTTCACGGTTTGGTACACCTTGAGCGGAAGGTCGGCGTGGGAACGAATCCAGAGTGGGAACATGGTGTACATCGCGGTCTCGGACGTTGGACGAAGGAACATCGGTACATCCAATTCGTTTTCACCGGCATGGCGTACCCAGTACACCTCTTTCTTGAAACCGGCTTCTTCCTCTTCGTCCCTCAGTTCATCAGGGTCCACGCCTTCCTCACGCGCTCGCTTCAAGCGTGCGACAAGCGCGTTTTCCTTTTCCAAGAGCACTTCGGGAATAAGCAGTGGGAAATTGACCTCCTCATGGTCGGTCCGTTCCATCTCCGCGTGCGTCAAGCTGTCGATGAGGCGCATGGTCTTCCAGC
>QQSJ01000013.1 GCA_003602635.1 Candidatus Poseidoniales archaeon | reverse complement strand
CCCTTACCCAAGGGCCTCCAAGTCCTACGGGTGAGACCTTGGGTTCGCGAGTATCTGCGACTTCTACCTCACCCGTAGGCACTTTTTTGACAAACGCAGTCAAAGATCATCTTTTCTTCAAAATTCGTGATTAGAAAATAAAATCAACAATCATCCGAAAGATTCTCCTGAGCAAGCCGCCCTTTCTTCTCATGGACATAGCACACCGAGTTGAAGATTAAAGATTACACCGGACATTTCGTCCGTAATCCAAGTGTGTCAAGCGGTGTGGATTGCGTGACCCAATGTGGCCAAGACGCCTTCATGGGTCATCTCGGTCATGGTTGGGTGTGCATGGATGGTGCCTGCGACATCTTCGAGCAGAGCGCCCATCTCAAGGGCGAGCGTCCATTCACCAACAAGTTCGCTGATGTGAGTGCCGACGCCCTGAATGCCGAGGATTCGGTGATCGTCTTCACGGGCACAGATTCGGATGAAGCCAGCCGTTTTCTCTGCCTCTTGTGTGAGGGCACGCCCATTTGCGCCGAGTGGGAACTTACCGATGATGACAGGGTGGCCTGCAGCCTTTGCTTCTTCTGGTGAGAGTCCAACCGAGACAATCTCTGGTTCTGTGAAGACAATCGCAGGAACAGCGACAGGGTCGTAGGCTCGCTTCTTGCCAGCGATGATTTCAGCGACCATTTCACCTTGGAACGATGCGACGTGAGCGAGCATTTCGCCTGAGTTGCACACATCGCCAATAGCATAGACGCCTTTCATGTTGGTTTCGCATCGGTCGTTGACCTTCACGAAACCACGTTCGTCAAGAGCCACGCCTGTTGGTGCGAGGGATGCAGAGTTTGGCTTGCGGCCAACAGTGACGAGGACTTTGTCGACGACGACGTTCTGCATCTTCTTCTCGTCCTTCTCGTTCTTATCGATGAAGTTGAGTTGCACCTTGCCACCCTTGGCATCTTCAACACCTTTGGCGAACACACCGGTGTGGACCTTGATTTTGTTCTTCTTCAGGAACAACTCGAGGGGACGGCGCAATTCTTTGTCGAAGAGCGGGAGCACGGAATCCATGGCTTCCACCACGGTGACCTCTGAGCCGAGCATGCGGAAGGTGATGCCGAGTTCAAGCCCGATGTAGCCTCCTCCCACGACCACGACATGGTCGGGCAGGGCTTCGAGCGAGAGGGCTTCTCGGGACGAGAGGACATGGTCGCTGAAGGGCATGAAAGGGAGTTCGATGGGCACCGAACCTTGGGCCATGATGACGTGGTCGGCTTGAATAAGCATGGCGTCCTTGCCTTCGCCGATTTTCACGGTTTTGGCGTCTTGGAAGACGGCCCAGCCACTGACGAGTTCAGCACCGGCGTTCTTCAGAAGTGCTTCAACGCCCTTGTTCAGGCGGTCGACGATGCCGTCCTTCCAAGCGACCACGCCGGCCATGTCGACTTCTGCAGGAGTGGGCAGGCTGATGCCTTGGTGGCCGCCTTTCTTGGCGTACTTCGCCAATTTGTCGACGGTTTGGGCGACGTTGATCATCGCCTTCGAGGGGATGCACCCGCGAATGAGGCAGGTGCCACCGGAGCGCTCGCCTTCGACGATGACGGTGTCGAGGCCGAGTTGGCCGGCACGGATGGCGGCGACGTAGCCACCAGGGCCAGCGCCGATGACGAGAACTTGACAGGAACGTTGCTTCATCTCATCCACCTCACATGAAGATCGTTGCAGGGTGCTCCAGCAGCGTCTTGAGGCGCTGCACGAGCATCGCGCCGTCCCATCCGTCGACCACGCGGTGGTCAAAGGAGGACGAGAAGTTCATCATGCGACGGACGACGACTTGGCCGTTCTTGACGACGGCTCGGTCGATGGCCTTGTGCACACCAAGGATGCCCACTTCGGGCTTGTTGATGATCGGCGTGGCGCCAAGTCCGCCCATGGCACCAAGGCTGGTGATGGTGAAGGTGGAGCCGGACAACTGGGCGCTGGTGGCCTTGCCGTCGCGGGTCGCGGTGACGACCTCGCTCATCTGGCGGGCGGCGTCCCAAATGTCGAGCGCCTCGACGTGCTGCACAACGGGAACGTACAGGCCGCGTTCGGTCTGCGTGGCGATGCCGAGGTGCACGGCTTCGTGGCGGACCACGGTCAAGCGGTCGTCCTCGTAGTGAGCGTTGCAGATTGGGTGCTCTCCAAGGGCCTTGGCCAGGCCGAGCATGATGAAGGGCAAGTAGGTCAGTTTGGGCTGGCCTTCCTCGCGGTTGGCGTTCAGGTGCTGACGGAGGGCTTCGAGTTCAGTGACGTCCACTTCCTCGAAGTACGAGAAGTGGGGGATGGTCGAGTAGGACGCGGTCATGCCGTCGGCGATGCGGCGGCGAAGTCCTGCGACCTTGATCTCCGTGGTTCCGGTGCGGCGGGTGCGGGCAGGGCCTGCGCTGGCCACGGCGCCGCCTCCGGCGACGTGGGCCTCGAGGTCGGCGCGCGTGATGCGACCGGCTGGACCGCTGCCGGCCACCGTGGTCAGGTCAACGCCGGCTTCGCGGGCGCTCATGCGAACGGCAGGGCTGGCGAGCGGACGCAGTCCGGGGACGCGTGGCGTGACCGGGGCTGGAGGAGCGGCTGCGGGCGCAGGGGCCGGAGCGGGTGCTGGGGCTGCAGCGGGAGCCGCTTCAGGCTCGGGCGCAGGTGCATCCGCTTCAGCGGCGGAGGCGTTGCCTTCGCCTTCGACTTCAAACTCGATGCACATCGCACCGACGGGAAGGATGTCGCCGACGTCGCCGACGCGCTTGACGACGACGCCGTTGACGGGCGAGGGAATCTCCACGGTGGCTTTGTCGGTCATGACGGACAGGATGGGTTGGTCCTCGGTGACGGTGTCGCCCACGGCGACCATCCATTCCACGACTTCGCCTTCGACGACGCCTTC
>QQSJ01000129.1 GCA_003602635.1 Candidatus Poseidoniales archaeon | reverse complement strand
AAGATCGAAGACAAGGAACTCGAGTACTTCTACATCGAAGAGTACACCAGCGAGGATGCCGTGGCTTCCATCGTTGACGAGACCAACGGCGTGACGGTTTTGACCCTGTACACCATGGAAATGGCGCCCAAGAGCAGCGAGGACAACTACCTCACGCTCATGCAGAAGAACCTGGACAACCTCAAGTCTGGTCTTGCCTGCTGAAAACGGCAAGCAGGGCCAAATACACCCTCGGACGAGAACGTCCTGAAGGTGAGGCGCATGAGCAAGGGCGAGGCCATCATCTCCGTCAAGGACCTCAAAGTCCAGCGCGGAGGAGCCGTGGTGCTCGATGGCGTTGACCTCGACATCCATGCAGGAGATTTTGTCGGGCTTTCTGGGCCCAACGGAAGTGGAAAATCAACCCTCTTGATGACCATCGTTGGTGAATTGGAACCGATGGCGGGAAGCGTCACTGTCTTCGGTGGCAAGCCCGGAGGCAGGGCCTCTCGCGGCCGAATTGCATGGGTCTCTCAGGCCGCTGCTCAATTGCCGTCCAACCTGAAAATTTCCGTTCGTGAACTGGTAAGCTTGGGCGCGATGTCATGGATCGACATCCTGCTGCCGTTTCGCAGAGCGCAACGTCATGAACGCGTGGAGAACGCCATCCGACTGGTCGGATTGGAGGACGTCGCAGAGCGTGACGTCCAGCGTCTTTCTGGAGGTCAACGGCAACGTGCGGTGGTCGCCCGTGGGTTGGCAACAGAAGCGGAAGTTCTGATCCTGGACGAACCTTTGGCGGGCGTGGACCGCGCCTCCCGGGATGATTTCCTCAAACTTCTTGACAGACTCTGCCGCGAGGAAGGCAAGACGCTCGTGATGGTGACGCACGACCAAGCCGCCATTCACCAGTGCACGCAATGTGCGATTTGCATCGACGGCAACGTCAGATTTGACGAGAACCACGCCTCTGCCCCCGCCGTGATGCAGGTCGAGGCCTTGTCGCTGGCGGGCGATTTTGCGAGCAGCGAACGAAAAGAGGCCCTGCGGGGGGGCGCCTGATGGTGCTTGGCACTGCACTCCACCGTCTGTTGGCCCACCCACGGTTTTCCGTGTTGGAAACCATTGGTCAATGGATGCCAGGCGAGGTATTCCCCGCCTTTTTTGAGATGGAAATGCTCCAGCGCGCCCTGATTGCATCCATTCTTGTGACCGTCGTGGCTGGTTTGTTTGGCACCTACCTGATGCTTCGCAACCTTTCCTTGATCGGCGACGGATTGGCCCACGTTTCGTTTGGCGGCGTGGCGGTCGGCGTGACCCTCGGTGCAGTGGCTCCCCTGTGGTACGCACTTGGCTTCAGCATCGTATCGTCCATCATCATCTATGAATTGCAGAGCCGGGAAATTGTGGCAGGAGACACCTCGATTGCCATCTTCCTCACCGGCATGTTGGCTTTTGGCTTGGTCATCCTCAGGCTCTACAGCCAAGGCATCACCACGGACATTGAGGGTTACCTGTTTGGCAGTTTGGTGCTGATCGACACACGAAGCCTCAACCTCATCACGTGGATTTCGTTCCTCGCGCTGCTCGGCTTGGCCTTGTTCCACCGAGCCCTTCTCGCCATCACCGTCGACCATGTGGCTGCACGAATGCAAGGCATCCCGGTGCATGTCGTTGGATTGTGGTTCAGCATCACCGTCGCGGCCATTGTGGTCAGCATGGTCCAAGTGATTGGGGCCTTGCTGGTGACCGCCCTGTTGGTGACTCCAGCGGCCACGGCACAACTGGTCAGCCAAAGTTTCCGAGGCAGCCTGTTGTGGACGCAGGTGTTCGGTCTGACGTCGACGCTCCTCGGCCTCTACCTGTCGGCCGAACTCAACACTGGGAGTGGATCGATGATTGCGCTGGTGGCTGCCTCACTCTTCGCTCTGGTCGGCTTGCTGAAGCTCCTGTCGACCCACATCAAGCCGTTCGAATCCCCTCAAAACAAGCACGTGGAACGCGCTGACGGGTGATGGGAACCTCGCCAACAGGCATGATAGAAAACGTCGCTTGAAAAGCGCAGACCATCGCGTCTGTTCATGTTCGGGCTCTTGCGACGTTTGACTGAAGTCTCCACCCATCGGCCCAAGGCCACCCTCGCCTGTGTGTTCATCGCCATCATGGCCTTGTCATCAGGTGCGCAGCACCTCGTGTTCGACAGCAGCGAGGACGGGTTCTTTCCAGATGATCCGAGCGTCGACCTGCTCTACGAAATCGAAGACGAATACCGAGCAACCGTGGATTTTGTCCGTTTGATTGAGACCGTTGAGTCCGGTGACCTCCAAGAGGAAGCCACATGGGAACGTCTTGCACGTCACGAGGCCGCATTGCTCGCGCAGCCCGACCTTCTCCCGAACCATGTGCCCTTGTTTGGGACACAAGCCAACAGCGGACCGGCCGGCCACGCCATGCAATGGATGGCCCTTCAGGACGAAGCCACGGCCGGGCCATGGTTGGCGAACCTTTCTGCGGCCGTGCTGGCGGTGGAGACCAGCGATGACGCCAACCTCTCGGCCGCGCTTGGTGGCTTGATGGCGGCCGCGGCCGACGTCCCAACCGTCGAAGCGGTCACGGCTGAGCGTCTGCTCAATTGGACCGCCGAAGATCCCGCAGACTGGCTGACGCGCATGGACAACGGCACCAACCTCACCGACGAAATTGAGGGACTCATGGGCCGCGCCTCGGCCCTCCCCGGCCGGCATCCGACCCGTGCCGCTGAGGTGGGGCCCGCCGTGGGCATGACGAGCGGTGCGCTTGGACCGGTGCTCGGTCTTCAGAGCGTTGACTTCCGAGAACTCATCCTGTCCTGCCTCCCCAGCGAGGACCGTGACGCGCCGTGGGACAGCGATGGCCCGGTGTTGATCACCCTGGTCATCGACGGAGAACCCACTGCGTGGGACGTGGAGACCTCTGACGAGGTCAACGCGATCATCATGGCGCATGTTCTGGCGCTGGAAGAAGACCTCGTTGACGCTGACGGAGACGTCGTGCGGACCTTCTCGTTCGCCCAATTCACCGAAGGAGCCAACGCCAGTCTGGGTGCGGAAATCGGCATCCTGACCTCCTCGGCGTTCGTTTTGCTCTGTATCATTCTGTGGTTCAACTTCCGTAGCGTGCGGGACACGGCCTACGTGATGGTGCTGGCCGTGTTGGCCATCGGGGCCACCTACGGTCTCTCAGGATGGCTGCAATTCGCCGGTGTGGAGATGACCTTCAACGCCGCCATGAACTCCATCCCAGTGCTGTTGTTGGCCATCGGTGTGGACTACGGGCTGCACGTCGTGGCCCGCATCCGAGAGGAATACCGCGACGGCGCTCCACCGGACGCTGAAACCGTGCGCGATCTTGACCTCGAACTGCGACGCCGTGCCGTACGACACGGCGCCATCATGACCTCGGTGGCCTTGGCCATCGCCATCTTCACCGACGTGATCGGTTTCCTCTCGTTCCGGCTGTCTTCGCTCGTGTTCCTCCAAGTCTTCGGTACCGTCATCGCCATCGGTTTGCTGATGATTTACCTGCTGAGCATCTCTGCCCTCCCGGCCCTGATGCTGACCCTGCCTCCCAAGCGCATGGCGCTCGAGAAGGCGGTCAAGACCGAGCCTGGCCGCTGGTCAAAGGCGCTGGCTCGTTTGTCCGACGACCCGCTCAAGGTGGCGGGCATCGCGGTGCTGTTGCTCTTGCCCATGGGCGTCGGCTTCATGCAACTCGAAGTGGCCTTCGACGAACGGGAACAACTCAATCCCGAAGTGCCCGTCGTCGCGGATTTCATCCTGCTTTCGGACGAATTTGCGCAGAGTCCTGCGCCAATCTACGTCGTGGTTGAAGGCACCGTGTTCAGCGATGAAGGCAGGACTGCATGGAACGCCGCGCTTGCCGTGGTGGAAGCCACGGACGGCACGTCATCAATCTCGGGCCTGTGGTCCACCTTGGACGCACAGCGCGCCCAAGATTCGGATCTTGATGCACTGCTCAACGACGTTGACGCCGGCGCTGACGGTGCATGGCAGGCCTTGTCCACCTGGGCCCTCAACAATCAGACCGGCCGAGAGGTGACCGCGGCCACCCTTGCAGCGGATGGGCTGCAGACGGTGATTTCCTTCCAAGCTGAAACCGCCGCGTGGGACGAAGTCGTGGCCTTCGCCGAGAACACCGCTGAAGCCTTGGACGACGCCGAGGAAGGCCTCCAAGGCTCGCAGGAACTGGCGCTGGCCGGCCGAAGCCTCGTGAACGCACAAACCACCGCTGACGTGGCTTCGGCCTCCATCCTCTCGACGGGCATCGTCGCTGGTGTCATCCTCGTCATGCTCATCGGCATCCACACCACGCGCCAGCGCAACTTCGTGCGCGGCCTGTCCCGTGGCGTGGTCTCTTGGGTCCCGCTGATGATGGTCGTCGCCTGGGTGTACGGCATCATGGGTTTCACCGGTTATGACATCAACCCGCAAACGGTCACCATCGGAGCCCTGGCCCTCGGCCTTGGTGTGGACTATGCGGTGCACATTTCCATCCGCATGGAGGAGGAAGCCGAACACGATCCCTTCGCCACCGAGCAGATGTGGGTGGAACGCTCCATCTCAACGACCGGACGGGCGATGTTTGGTGCCGCGCTGACCACCGCCGGTGGATTCAGCGTGCTCAACCTCTCGAGCCTGCTGCCGCTCCGCTTGTTCGGTCAGGCCTTTGTGGTCGCCATCACCCTCGCACTGCTCGCAAGCCTGGTCATCCTGCCGGCCTTCTACCGCCGCTTCCTGCACGTTGAAGCGGCGATGGCGAAGGCCAAACTGGGTGAAGCCGAAGAGGCCTGAGCCGCGAACAGCGGTTCAAAGCCACCGAGATGAGGTTGACACCATGCGCGCGCTGTTGCTTGTTGTGTTGCTGCTGACCACCTCCCTTGCAGGATGCGTGGCGCCTGAGCCCATGCTTGGCGAACCGATGGAGCCCGCGACGCCCAGCGATGAGACCCCTGAACGGATGACCATCGTGGCCCCCACGGCAGGACGCAGCGTGGATGAAAGCCCGGTCCTCGACGTTGTGGCCAGCGCAGACGGTAACGCCACGCTGCTCGTCTGGGTCGCGGCCGGATGCAGCGGCTGCCACGATTGGACCGAAATGATCGCGACCGCTCGCGAGGAGGGCAACTACACCGATTTGCGCGTCGTCAGCGTCCACCGCTATCCTTCGTTCGAGGACGCTGACGAAGTCATCGACCGTTACGGCACGGCCAACACCAGCACCGAGGCCACCTGGCCCCTGTTGCTGCCCAGCGACGGCGATACCGTGGTGAACGCCGACACGGGTGAGGCCACCGCGGTCGATTTGGTGGACGCCTTCGAGGGGCCCGTCACGCCAACGCTGCAGGTGCTTGACGGCGAAGGCCACCTCGTGTGGACCTCCAAGACCTACTGGTCGAACACCTCCGTGCTTGACGAAGCCGCCACCCTCATGCGCTCCCTCAACGAGGCGGTGGCATGACCCCGCTTGCCGAGGCGATGTTCTGGCTGGCCAACGCCCTGATCGTTCCCGTGTGGGGCATGATGTGGTTCCTGCCGGACCATGACCTGACAAAGCGCTACATCGGGGACCTGAAGTTGACTTTCCTACCGCTGCTCGTGCCCTACCTCGTGCTGGCGCTGCCGGTCTTGCCGGACCTGCTCCTGACCCTCGGCACGCAAATGCCAACCCCTGCGGTCGTGGTGGAGCTGTTCGAAGACCCAGACATGGTCGTGCTCGCGTGGATCCACATCCTCGCGCTGGACACGCTTGCCGGCCGCCACATCTGGCGCCGCATGCTGGTGGCGGGTCGGCCGAGGGCCGTGTCCTTCCCCGTGTTGCTCTTCTGCCTCCTGCTCGGTCCGCTTGGCTTCGCGGCAGGCATGGCCCTGACGTGGAACGTGGACGGTGCAGACCTCTCCCTCCCTGCAGGCGAGACGAGCGTCAGCGCATGAACCAGTCAACGTGAGATTCGACACAACCTTGACCAATTTCTTGGAACATCGCAACACGTGGAGACCAGTGCTGCACCCCATCCGCTCAGCTATGTGGCGCTGCGCGAGGACATGAGAGCACGTCCTGGCGTGTACGTGCTGTTCATCCTCAGCATGAACATCATTGGAACCTCAGGTACCGTCAGCATATGGGGTGCGCATGGGGAATTCGCGACGATGGTCTGGCTTCGCATTTGGCTGGTCAGCCTTCCCGCGAACGTGGTGTTCGTATGGGGGACGGCCATGACCCTGCGTTGCCTTCTCCTGTTGGTTGAGGTGCCATGGACAAAGCGCTTCATGTTCTACGTCGCGCCGTGGCTCGTTGCTCCGGTGCTCATCGCCTTGAGCTGGATTGCGTCATGGCAGGTGCTGGCCATCTCGAGCAATGCAGGGGTTCTGCTTGACGACGGCGCCTTCCTGGACGCGTCATGGTTTGTGACCTTCGTGACCTCGCTTCCGATGGATCCGGACGGGAGTATCGCGGCTTTGGTGATGTGGTCCTGGGTCAGCCTTCCTTTCGCCACCGGCGTGGCTGCGACGGTGGCCTACGCGGCGGGGGAGCGTCCTCAGAAGGCGCAGGATTCGAGCACGGCCTGACCGCCCATGTAGGACTGCAGCACGTCCGGCACCCGCACGCGCCCGTCCTCGAGTTGGTTCTGCTCCAT
>QQSJ01000128.1 GCA_003602635.1 Candidatus Poseidoniales archaeon | reverse complement strand
GACATGGTGAAGGTCATCGAAACGATCGTCGATGACGCTCGCTTCGTTCAACTCTTTGACGGGTACGCTGAGAACATCATCATCGGCTTTGCCCGCCTTGGCGGTCGCTCTGTCGGGGTCGTCGCCAACCAACCACAGGTTCTGGCTGGATGCTTGGACATCGACGCTTCCATCAAGGCCGCTCGGTTCATCCGGACATGCGATGCATTCAACCTCCCACTGTTGACCGTTGAAGACGTGCCTGGGTTCCTTCCCGGCGTGGTTCAGGAATGGGGCGGCATCATCCGCCACGGCGCCAAGTTGCTCTACGCTTACGCTGAAGCGACGGTCCCGAAGATGACCCTCGTGACACGCAAGGCCTACGGTGGCGCGTACCTGGCCATGTCCTGCAAGCACTTGTCCAGCGACTACAACGTGGCATGGCCGACGGCAGAGCTCGCTGTCATGGGAGCCGAGGGTGCGGTGAACATCATCCACCGCAGGGAAATTGCCGCGGCCGATGACGACGCAAAAGAGGACGTCCGACAGAACCTCATTGACGAATACAAGGCCAAATTCGGCGACCCCTATGTGGCCGCACGAAACGGTTGGCTGGACGACGTGATCGAACCCACGGAGTCTCGCCTAAGGCTGATTCGAGCCCTCAACGTCTTGGCGTCCAAGCGAGAGTGGACCCCGCCGAAGAAACACGGCAACATTCCGTTGTGATCAATCCCTGATTCGCCAAGCCACCAGTGCGAGGACCGCCAAGACAGCGGCTCCTCCGAGGAAGAAGGCCGATCCCAACCCACCGCCTTCGGTGTTGTCCTGAGCGGAGCCTCCTGAAACGTCCTCCACGCTTACAGGCAGCACATAGACGACCTCCGGTTCGGCTGTAGGACGTGGTTCCTCAACGCGGAGCGTCATGTCGAGCAAGGACCCCGTGGGCAACGCCCACACCCCTGTGCACGTCACAGACCACAATGGAATTCCTCGGTCGTCCAACAACGCAGGACCGCATGAACGCGTCCCTGACTCGACCATGGGCATGCCGTCTCCGTCTTGCATCACGGAGGAGTACGTCACGTTGCTCAAATCATCACGGTCCTCCACCGTCCACCGCACTTCGATCTGATTTTCTCCAAGCGAACGGACCCAATCGAGTCGAATGCTTCCGACGTCCTCGACGGGCTCCACGATCACCGCGAGGGGCAAGTCGAGCACCTCGTCAGGGAACTCGAACCTGAGCATGGTGTCAAACCGGCCGTTGGCATGCTGCAAAGGTCGAACGGAGAGCGTGGTCCATTGATCGGTCACTTCGAGCACGAGCAGGGCCTCGGGTGCAGGAACAACGCTGACCACCGGAAGGTCTCCGTCAGCGTCCCATGCGAGAAGCGACAAATCCACGTCGCTGACGGTGTCTTCGGCCAGCACGACCTCCAGGCTGGATTGGTTGAGTTGGGGTGCATCGTTGACGGGTTTCACGACCACGGTCACGTTGATGTCCACGGGCGAGGTTGTCCCGTCACCGACGATCAGAGGAACCACCACTGAACCAGAAGCATTGGCCAGGGGAAGCACGCTCAGGTTCGAACCGACCACGGCCACACGGACGGGACCGAGGTCCGTCCACAAACCTCCATCTACGGTGATCTGAAGCGGAACACCTTCAGGGTCCGTGGCGTACATGCTGACGTCCAGCGACTGCTCAGGACCGTCTTCGTCGAAGACCATGGTGGGTGGCGAAGCGAGCACCTCGACAGGGTTGTCAACGTCTCCCATTCGGACCTGAACGGACACCTGCAGGGGAGACGTTTCACCGGCAGCGGAAAGGCTGGCGTTGAGCAGGGCCCCACCAAGCCAATCCACGTCTGAAGCGTCCCGAATCTCGACCGCTGAACCCTCCGGCAAGAGCGTCAGGTCGAATCGGCTGGCGTTGGCTCCTTCGAGCTGAACGCTGGTGAAGCGGACGTTCTGTCCGTCAGGATCCACCGCCAAGGCGTCGGCCTGAAGCGTGGCGGAACCGCCTTGTGGTACGATGACGGCGGGCACAGGGGCCAGCGATTCCAGCGGCCCATTCACGCGGGTCAGGCTCAGCGTCCGGGTGACAGGAGCGCCATCGATCATGGCACGCATGCTTGCTTCAAACAATCCTGGTTCAACATCCGTCACGTCCAAGCTGCAAGAAAACCAACCGGTCTCATTGACGATCCCTGTGGATTCGGATGAGCCGTCCTCAAACCAGCACATCACGTCTGCTGCACGGCCTTCTGCGAACCAATCGCTTCCGTCCCAAAGACCGATTTGGCCCTCGAAGAGAAGGGTCCCACTCACGGCGGAACCTGAAGCGTTGGTCGGTGAGGTCAGGTTCAATCTGAGCATTTCAGCCGCCCGAAGGTCCTCGTCAAGGTACGCGTCAGGATCGCTGAGGATGCCAGGGTCCGTCGGCCGGTTGAACGCCACGGAGAACGCGTCATGATCACCGCGGGTGGTCACATCCAGCAACGCCACCACATGGTGTGCGGCAATCGCATGTTGCTCCTCTTGGGACAAGGTGGCTGTGCCATCGTTGGCGTCGAAAAGACCCGTGCTGTCCTTCCATTGATGGTGATTCGCCCCCCTTACCGTCATGACATGGAGGCCGAGTCCCATGCCGGCATCAAGAAGGGGCAGGACATTGGATTCAACCGGGGCGATGGTGTCCACGGAGCCCGTGATCAAGAGCCCAACGGAAGGCGCTGCGAAAACGAGGTCGAGGGCGTCCTCGGTGACGCCCCCGTCGTCGATCAAGCCGCCGTCATCGCTGAGACCCAACCCAAAGAGGCCACTTGGCGGTTCCAAGTTCGGACCAGAGGGCCAGCTTCCGGCGATTTGCAACGCGGCTGCTGCGCCTTCGCCGTGTCCGCCAATGGCCCATTCAGTGTCCATGCTGCCGATGGCACCTGGGACGCTGCCGTCCCCCTCGTTGACCTCGTAGACACGGTTCAACGAACGTGCCACGTCCACCGGCGCGGAAATGAGCCCATCGACCACGGCGACGATGTACCCACGGGCAACCAATGCAGCGCTGAAGCGTTCGTAGTCGCCGCTTCCTTCCCCCTCGGTCGGGATGAAGAGAACCACGGGGAATTGGGCGTTGCCGGCCATTTGGGTCTTGACACCGTCTTCGATGGCGGGGTAATGCAACTGCACGTTGTCACCGAAACCCACCTCGAGTTCGACGGTTCCCATCGGGTAGTCCGCGCCAGTGTGGGGGTCGGTCGCGAAGTCTTTGGCCGGAGGCAGAGCGTGTGCTGCCGACCCCAAGAGGAGCAGAACAAGGACGCCCAACGTCAACCATGCCCGCATTGGGTGGAGGTCGACCCATGTGATGTTGAATCTTGGCCCGCTGTGCATCGGGTCATGCCCCACTCATCATGGCCTCCACCGCCAACAAATCGGCCATGAGGTCCGAGAGGCTTGGAAGCACGTCACGCAATTCAGGCGCCCACAAGGATCCCCACGCTTCGAGGTGCTGCGCAACAAGCATCCAACGCCCATCCAACACGTCACCGCTCAGCGCCCCTCCGTGGCGGACAACCTCGCCTTGGTAATTCGGAACGAGGTGCTTTGCAGCACCTAAATCGTCAGCCCCGCCGTCAAAATCGATGCCCAAAGCGGCCGGAACATCTGCCCCGACCAGGATGGCCGGATCTGGTCGAGGTGCGAGCGCCCTCCGGCCTTCGAGAAGGTGGAGACGACCTCCAGCTTGTGCCCACGCATGGGCCGTGGATCGTGCTGCACCTCCGCCGCCGCGCAAACGCAACACGGTACCTCCGTCCGGAGGACATCCTGCCAAGCGAGCCACGGCCACCACGCCAGCCCCGTCCGTGCCAGCGGAATGAACGCCATGCTCATCGATACGAAGGGCGTTCACCGAACGCACACGCTGGGCGCCGTCCGTGCAACGCCATGAGCCGATGTGGTGCTTCAGAGGCGAAGTCAAACTGAGCCAGCGCCCAGGCGCTCCTTTGAGCCGAGGCGGGTGAGCGGGGGGGGGCCTCGGCGCTTCGCGAAGCCGCGCCCGAACATGCACACGCATGCGCTGAACGTCCGCCGTTTCGACGCGCGAAGCGGAGGCCTCAATGGCAGCCTCAACAACAGAGGCTTCGATGCGGAGGGCGTGGGTCGTCTCCAAGCAAACGCCTTCGACACCCGCCTCCTCAAGGCGACCGGCCACGAGCAGCATGAGCAACGGTGAACAGGAGGCACCCACCGGGTCGCCGGCGACCGCGTGCATCAAGGGAGCCACGTTCCGCCCATCCCCGAGACATGCTTGAGGCTGTGGGCGACGAGAATCGGCAAATCATTCAAATTAGACCAACGCCAGAGTTGTCCATGAACCCAGCAGCGGCCGCGACCATGAGGGCCCGCAACGAAGGCTCAGGCCTCTTTGGATTCTTGACCGCGTTGGTGACGTTGTACTACACCTCGGTCATGATGGAGAACCTCGAGGTCGCTCTTGGCGATTACGTGGGCCCCAGCATGGCGATCATCCTCGTGACCATTTTTGCCCTGTTTTACCAGCAACGCCGCAGCGTCAAAGAATTCGAGCAAGGCGGGAACTACACCACCTTGGAACAAACGGTCACCAAGCTGATGCCCAACGGCCAGCGTGTTGAAGTTCCCACGGATGAAGGCGAAGGCAGGTTCAACATCCGCTCCATGGCTTTCGTGTACCTCATCTACGTCATTTTGGTGGGAACCACCGAGATCGTTGGCGTCGGGCTCCTCGGCAACTGAGGACCACACATGCCTGCGGACAGCCCAGCGTGGCAAGCGCTGGCCAGACAACAAGAGATGGCCGAACTGGCTCCCCTCTATGCCGTGCTCCGTAGGGGCATTCTGCCCATGGCACTGGTGGTCATTGGAATGACCACGTGGGCGCTCGGAGCGCCCGATTGGGTCATCGGCGTTGCCGTTGGTGGGTCTCTAGGACCACTCTTCGCCTTGGAACGCTACCTCTTCGTTCGTTGGGTTCTGAAACAACGAGAGCGGGAATCTTGAAGACACGTGGTGGTGAACGGCGCCCATGGAGATTAGCATCCCGGGCTTTCTTGACTTCCTCGGACTTGGCTCCATCAGCGGCATTGACATTCTGTTCGCGAGCATGGCGCTCATCGGGACCGGCCTCTTCGTGCTCTACTTCATCCTCCTGATCATCGGCGGATTTGCCGATGGCGTGCTTGAAGGAGCCTTCAACATCGATTTGGACATGGATGCAGGGTTTGCTTTCGAACTCCTGACCCTCCAAGGCATTCTGTCGTTCATCATGATGTTCGGCATTTTCGGGTTGGCGGTCAACCAAGCCAACGACAACACGCTCATGGCCATCGGTGCAGGCACCGTGGCGGGTTTGATTTCGATGTACATCATGGGCAAGGTCTACCACTTGTTTCGTGGGCTGGAATCGGAAGGGAACGTGGATCACGCCAACGCCATCGGGGCCCGTGGCGAGGTCTACATGAACATCCCAGCCAACGGTTCCGGGCAGGTCCAAGTGACGTACCAGAACGCACTTCGCACCATGTCTGCACGCAGCAAAGACGATTCGGACGCCATCCCTTCGGGAACCCTCATCCGCGTGGTGGATCACCTCGGAGCCATGCTCATCGTCGAACCTCTCAACTTTGGCAACGAGGAATGAGCACCTGCGTGGTCAGGAGTCAAGGTGATATAACCCG
>QQSJ01000127.1 GCA_003602635.1 Candidatus Poseidoniales archaeon | reverse complement strand
CACGCACCCGTTGTTCATACGGGGTGGCGGAGGTGAACATCCATGATTCAGGGAGAGCACGAAGGCGTTCTGAAGACCGGCACGAGCACGGTGGGCATTACCTTTGATGGCGGAGCCGTCGTCGGGGCCGACCACCGCGCCACCATGGGTCACTTCGTGGCCAACAAGAGCGTCCAGAAGTTGTTCCGCATCGGCGACAACCTTGGGTTGACCACGGCCGGTCTGGTCGGACACGCCCAGTCCCTTTCCCGCACCCTCGCCGCAGAGGTTGCGCTCTACGAACTGCGTCGCGGTCAGCAAATGACCGTCAAGGGCGCCGCCACCCTGACGGCGAACATCCTCGCTGGCCGCCCCCACTGGGTTCAGTTGCTCATCGTTGGTGTGGATCCCAGCGGGCCGTCGGTCTACTCCATCGACTCCGCAGGTGGTTCCATCCCCGACGTGTACTGCGCCACCGGGTCCGGTTCGCCGTACATGTACGGTGTTCTCGAGGACGGCTTCCGTGACAACATGTCCCGTGACGAAGCGGTGCTCCTCGCTGCACGCGCCCTGACCGCCTCCGGTCAGCGTGACGCCGCCAGCGGCAACGGCATGGACCTCGCGGTCATCACCGAAAAAGACGGTTTCCAACTCGTCGATCAATCTGAGATCGACGCCCTCCTTGCCTCCCACCGTTGAGGCCTATCCCATTCCCGTTTCCCACCACCGAATGCGGTGGAGGGAGCCGGCGAGGTGTTCCTCATGCGAATGAGCTTCAAAGAACTGAAAGACGAAGTGGCCAAGATTGTCCCCAAGGGGTTCGATTACTCGGTCGAATTGGAAGCCGGCGACATCGCCATCATCACGTCGGAGCCTGCACGTTTTGCTGCGGACGGATTGATCGGACGCATCGCCAAGCGTGTGCGCCGCACCATCGTCCTGCGCCCTTCCGAGGACATCATGATCTCACCGGAAGAGGCCAAGCGCGCCATCGAGGACATTCTGCCAGAATCCGCCGGCCTCAAGCACACCTACTTCGATGCCTGCCTTCGTGAAATCACCCTCATCTGCGACGATCCCGGTGAGGCCGTGGGTCGCCGTGGTGCGGTGCTGAACGAAATCCGTGACACCACCGGTTGGCTCGTCCGCGTCGAGCGGACGCCTCCTGTTCTCTCCAAGACCATCCACGACATCCGAGGCTACCGCGAAGCCAACGCGACCGAGCGTCGGAAGTTGCTCAAGAACTTCGGCCTCAACATTCACCGCCCCACGCGTCCCGGCTCGGCCTGGGCACGCGTCACCGCCCTTGGCTCCTACCGTGAAGTGGGTCGTGCGTGCCACCTCGTGACCACCAACGAATCGAGGGTCATGATCGACGTGGGCGTCAACATCGCCAGCGACACCGACCCGATGCCCTACTTCACCGCGCCCGAGGCCCTGCCGCTCGACAAGCTCGACGCGGTCGTGTTGACCCACGCGCACCTTGACCACGCCGGCATGCTCCCGGTGTTGTTCAAGTACGGATACCGTGGACCGGTGTACTGCACACCGCCCACGCGCGACATGATGCTCTTGCTCCAAACGGACTTCCTGAAGGTCGGTGGAGCCGAAGGAAAGCGCGCCCCCTACAGCATGGAAGACATTCGTCAGTGCATGCTCCACGTGGTTGACGTGGATTGGAGCAAGACCACCGACATCACGCCCGACGTGAAGTTGACCTTCGAAAACGCCGGGCACATCCTCGGCTCCTCCGCGGTGCACCTCAACATCGCCGACGGCAAGCACAACATTGTGTTCAGCGGCGACCAGAAGTACGAGAAATCCTGGCTCTTTGACGCGGCCAACGTTCGTTTCCCACGATGCGAGACCTTGGTCATTGAATCGACCTACGGCGCCAGCGGCGACTACCAGCCCTCGCGTGAGGAAGCGACCATGGAATTGCAGGACATCGTCACACGGACCATCGAACGCGGTGGGAAATTGATCTGTCCTGTGTTCGCCGTCGGTCGTTCCCAAGAAGTGATGATCGCGATCGACGACCTCTTCAGAGCAGGCAAGGTCAAGCCTGTTCCAGTGTGGTTGGACGGAATGATTCAGGAGGCCACGGCGATCCACGCCGCTCATCCAGATTACCTGACCAGTTCCCTCAAGCGCTCGCTGCTGACCGACGACGGTCAGAACCCCTTCACCAGCGAATGGTTCCGTCCTGTGCAAGGCCGGGAGCT
Source organism: Candidatus Poseidoniales archaeon (assembly GCA_003602635.1). GTDB lineage: Archaea > Thermoplasmatota > Poseidoniia > Poseidoniales > Poseidoniaceae > MGIIa-L3. The sequence goes on along the minus strand of QQSJ01000127.1, from coordinate 21,963 downwards.
GCGCGAATCCATCATCATGGACACCAGCCCCTGCATCGTGTTGGCGACGTCCGGGATGATGAACGGCGGCCCAGTCATGGAGTACTTCAAGCACTGGGCCTCGGAAACGCGCAACTCACTGTGCTTCGTTGGCTACCAGGCAGAAGGCACCCTCGGGCGCCGCTTGCAGAAGGGCTTCGGCGAAGTACCGATGATCATCAACGGGCGAACGGAGATGGTGAAGATCGGCTGTGAGATGGTCACCATCGACGGCTTCAGCGGTCACTCTGACCGACGCCAACTCCTCGACTTTGTTGACCAGATGAGTCCAACGCCCAAGGCCATCGTTTGCCATCACGGCGATTACCACAAGTGCAACGAGCTTGGGAAGACCTTGCGCGAGCGCTACCGTTGCAGAACGTATGCGCCAAGGAACCTTGAGACCGTCCGCCTGTTCTAGGCTTACACCATCGGTTCTCCGCACTCTGGGCACGGGATGCCTGGCAGGAACATGCCGGGGATGTAGCCGCATTCAATGCACATCGATGTGGTGTCGGTGACGTCCATCGTGTTCACTCCTCAGGGGGTTGATTCTTCGAACAACCCGCGCGTGCGGATCGCGTCGATGACGTGCTGCAAATCGCACGTCTCGATGACCACCTTCGCAAACGGAAGCGGCCGTTCGTCCCACGGGTTGAAGCAAATGGGCAGCCCAGATTCTTCGAACATCCCGATGTCCCCGGCCGAATCCCCAACGGACACGGTGCGGGCTCGTTCAACGCCGTACCTTCGTTGGAGCATCCGCACAAGGGCGCCTTTCCCGTCCATCTGAACCTGATACCTCCCAAGTCGGCGAAGCCGTCCGTTTTCGTCGCCGCTCAACCGAGGCAACCATCCGTTGGTGAACACGTCGAGCGGGGTGTCACAACCGTGCCCAGCCTCCACGGCATAGCGCCGTTCGATGCCGCCCCACCTGCGCTTCCATGGCGTGCCGGTCGAAAAGCGGGCAGCGATGCGGTGCGCCGTGGCTTGGACGCCGCCGCTGACGATGGCGACCTTCCAGCCGGCGTCCAGGGCGGTTTGAATCAAATCGTCCAACCCGGGCATGAAGGGTGCCTCAAGCAGAATCTCGTCGAGGCGATCCACGCGGGCATGTCTTCCGTCCATCGCGTCGAAGGCGGCTTCGATCAACTTCAGGTCGAGTTTGATCCACGTCCATTCGTCGAGTTTTCCTTGGTTGTAGAGGTTGAAGGATTCGGAGTTGTCCGCGCCAATGGCGTCGTACACCACTTGCCATGTGGACAGGTGGTTCACCAACACCCGGTCCATGTCAAGGCAAAGCAACCCTCGGGCTGGAGCGGGTCTCATGCGACCTCACCCTCGGTCTCGACTTGGTGCTGAAGGCTGGCCACTTGCTTTTCCATGATCCACAGAAGGATGGCCGTCATGAGGGCGAACAACCCGACCAAGGTGACGGCCACGGTGGCCAAGGTCACGCCCAACGATGTGGAATTGAGTTCCTTGAACTGGTCGATGACGTTGCCCGACAGCTGAATGCCGAGCACGAAGAGGACCAAACCAGGAAGGCCGATCAGGACCAGCGGGTGTTTCGATTCCAACATCCAGTAGAACATCTGCGCCATCCGTGAGGCACTGGCCAAGGATTCTGCTTGGTGCACGTTTGGTCGAGCGATGTGACGGCTGACGCGCACGGCGAGGTCTTCGGGCAGGTCCATCGCGGTGCCCAAGGGGCCGAGCCCCGCCAAGGCCGCAAGGCCCGCAGGGGTCACCTGCAGGTGCTGGACGTCGGCGTCCAGAAGGACCACGTCTTCTGGCGGGCCTTCGTCCTCATCGAGGACGATGGACACGTGAACGTCCCAGCGTTCGTGAAGGCGGTTGATGGAAAGCGGCAGGTCGCGCAAACGCCAAGCGTCGTTGACCCTGAGGAAGAGCGTGCGTTCCGCATCTTCGAGGCCTGCTCCATTCAACAACGTGGCCAAATCGGAGGCCGTGGTGTGCTCGGCGGTGTGCGTGAGCACCGGGCACGACAACCGCTCCGCCAATTCCACGGTACCGTCGCTGGACCCTCGGTCAAGGAGGACCACCTCGTCCACCGATTCACGGGCGCGGACGATGATCGACACGATCCGGAGTTCAAGGTTCGATCCAATCAGGACCAAACGGTGTCGAGGTGCACCCACAGTGCCCCTCGCGACGGACCGGGATATCAATCATCGGCCTGACCTTGCCGGTTCCGACACCTTATGGGGCGCGGTCGTTCGCAGCGGAACATGTGGGAGGGACGCCGTCTTGCGGTCGTCATGCCCGCCCGGAACGAGGAGGCCCACATCGCGAGGGCCCTCCGAAGTTTACCGTCCGAGGTCGACCTGATCGTCGTGGTCAACGACGGCTCCACGGACGCCACCATTGAGGCGGTCGAAGCCACGGAAACGGCCGCTGAGCGGGTCGTGCTGCAACGCGGTGGACAGGGTGTCGGCGCGGCGGTCGCGATGGGATTCGACCACGTGATGCAGGTGTGGGGACCGGACGATCTCGTCGCGGTGATGGACGGCGATGCTCAGATGGACGCGCACGACCTCCTGCCGCTCTGCCAACGTTTGCTGACCACGCAAGCGGATGTGGTCAAGGGAAACCGATTGGCCCACGGCGAGGTGCGCCGGTCGATGCCCTTTCTTCGCCGGCTGGCGAACCGAGGGCTTGCGGTCCTGACGACCTTGGCTTCGGGGCGGCGTGTCAGGGACGCGCAATGCGGGTTCGTCGTGCTACGAACCGAGGTGCTGCAGCGCACCAAGGACGACCCAGTATGGTCTGGCTACGGGTACGTCAACCACCGTTTCATCCGGTGGGCGCGTCACGGATTTCGCGTCGAGGCGCATCCAGTTCGCCCGGTGTACGCTGAGGAAACGTCCGGCATCCGGCCCGTTCGTTTCTTCTTCTCCGTTGGCGCGATGTTCGTTCGCGAACATCATGCGCGTGCCTTTGCGTCCCTTGGCTCAGGCCCCGGTCGTCTGAGCTTGAGCGCCGCGTTGCTGTGTTATCTGGCAGGATGGGCGGCGGTGTTCGCCGCCTCCACCGGAATGCTCGCTCCGTCCGTGCTGGCGGCTTGGCCCGTGGCGTGGGTGCTCGCGCACGCCCTCGATCGTTCCGTGCATGCTGGTGGGCGCGCCAGGATTTGAACCTGGGTCCAGGCGTCCCAAACGCCCGATGATAGGCCAAGCTACACTACGTGCCCTGACCGAGCGCTCACGCCTCCCGTCTTCAACCTGACCGTTGGTCACCAAGCAACATCCAGAGGTCTTTTTCCTCTTCAAACAGCAGACCATTCGCCATTGCGTGCTCAATGACCTCTGGAACAGGGGTGGTCGATGACCGACGCCGGAGCGCCTTGGCCAAGGCCTCCGCCGTCACCTGCCCCTCGTCGTTCGCGGCTTCTCGCAAGGCGGCATACCAGACCTTGGGAGACTCCTCTTCCCCCTGTGGCCGGCGGGTCCGTGGGGTGCCCATGCGGGCGCGGAGCTCGTCCCTGAGTTCCTCCGGTGTGTTCGCCAAGGTCACCTTCACCTGCAGTTCTGCGGCCGAAGCGGCTCGATCGACGACCTGCATCGGGGACGGGGTTCGATGACCGCAGTGCGGGCATCGGTGCGTGACGCCTTTGGCTCCGTGGCAGAGGGAACATGCGGGGCACCGGGCGACGAGCCAAACGTCGTCCACACGCGGCCCCTCACAAACTGAAATCGGTCCGGCTCCCGGGCCGCATGGCCCGCGCTGCGGGCGCCTTGGTATCGACGCGACGTTGGGCGGCGTCGATGGCTTCCTGCGCACTTCGGGTCATCGATTTACGGACCGGGCCTGTGCGTTGGTTGCCAAGGTTCGACAACGAGTCGGGGAGGATGAGGGCCGCCACAGCCACGCCATGGTGGTCGCGACCGGCCGTGACTTCGTCCACGGCGAGGTCAAAGGATTCCACTTCAAGGTCGCGTGAAGCCAGCCTGCGCTGAAGGTTCCGTCGCAGCAGCAAGGTGGTTTCTTCGAAATCGGTCGTGGTGGTGATGGTGGCCACGATGGTACAAGGCTCCCCTTCAGGGGTGCGGGCCATGGCGTAGGCCACGCCAGCGCATGCGCTGGATCCGTTCCATGCATAGGCGCTGGCCACATGGCATTCGACCAACGAACCCATGGGCAACGGCCGGGGTGGGACGGCTTGGAATCCAAGCGGAAGCATCGCTCCTTGCATCGGTACGTATCGCACGTCGCCGAGGCCGAGATCCACAAGGGCTTGGTCCAACGCGTCCTCGGCGTTTTCGCCCCAAGGTGCCACCGCGGTCATCAGCCATCCAGAGGTGGTGCTCATGCGATTCACAGGTTGGGGCGGGTTCATCAACAGCGTGGTGCTTTTCGGCGCATGGTCGGGTCCTCGGGAGGGTCGCGAGGCGGATACGCCGCACGGCCTCTCTTGGCGGTGCTTGTCCTCCTTGCCCTCGCCGCGCTGTTGGCCGAACCACGCTTCGCCGTTCGTGGCTTTGCGGAAGGATTGGTGTTGGCCATCACGCTCCTCGTGGTCGTCCTCGTGGCCGTCCTGATCTTTGGTCGGCGTACGGAAGAAGCACCGCCGGAAACGTCCACAGCAGGCGTGTTGAACACGCCACGGGTGTCGAGGAAGGCCGAGGCCATGCTCGACACGGAAGAGGACGTGGACCTTTCTGGCCTTGACTTGCCCTTGGTGTGATCAGGGCGTCACGCGGCGGGAGTCGCGTGGGAAAGGGATGACCTCACGGATGTGGTCGGCTCCGGAAAGCCAACTGACCACACGGTCGACCCCGAGGCCAAAACCACCGTGCGGTACTCCGCCGTAGGCGCGGGTGTCGATGTAGAACTGGTAGGGTTCACGAGGCACGTTTTCTTCGTCGATTCGGGCGAGGATTTCCTCTTCGGACCAGGTTCGCTCACCACCACCGATGATTTCGCCGTAGCCTTCTGGAGCCAAGAGATCGTGGCACAGCACGTAGGCGTCGTCGTCCGGATCAACACGGTGATAGAAGGGCTTGGCCACTTTGGGGTAGTGCGTCAAGAAGTGGGGCACGTCGAAGTCTGCGGTCAGCACCTTTTCCTTGCTGTAGTCCAAGTCTTGGCCCCACTCGACGTCCACGCCCATCCCCTGCAGGGTTTCCACCGCTTCGTCGTAGCGCATGCGAGGGTAGGGGTTGTCGGCGTAGCGAGCGACGAGGTCGAGGTCACGGTCCAAGCTGGCCAATTCATCGGACCGCTCATCGAGCAAGGTCTTGGCGATGCGGCGCACGACGCCTTCGCCGTGGGACATGATTTCGTCGTTGTTGGCCCAGGCCAATTCCATCTCCGCATGCCAGAATTCGGTCAGGTGCCGACGGGTTCGGCTCTTTTCCGCACGGAAGGACGGTGCGATGGTGTACAAGCGTTCGAGCGCTGGCATCGCCGCTTCTGCGTAGAGCTGCCACGATTGGGTCAGGTAGGCCTTCTTTCCGAAGTAGGGCACCTCAAACAACGTCGAACCGCCTTCGACCGCACCGGCGACGAAGTTTGGCGCTTGGTACTCGACAAAATCGAGGTCGCGGAAGTACCCGTGGATCGCTCCAAATACCGAGGAGCGGATTTGGAGCATGGTGGTCATCCGCGAGGTGCGGAGGTAGAGATGACGGTGATCGAGGAGGAACTCGGTTTCGCCGCCGTCCGCCGCCGCCATGGCGGATTCGGTGATGGGGAACGGACGTTCAGGGTTGACGCCTCCGATAACGGCCGCGGACACGACGCCGATCTCGTGACCGCCTTGTGCACGTTCGTCGACCTTGACTTCACCGACCAGTTCCAACGAGGATTCGATGAGGGCCTCGCTGAGGGCTGTGAAGGCCTCATCGCCGACGATGTTCCGCTTGACGACGCACTGAATCGTTCCTGTTGAATCGCGCATCACGATGAAGCGGAGGTTGTTGTTCCCTCTGCTTCGCTTGACCCACCCTTTCAGGGTGACCTGCTCACCGTCATGCTCTCCCGACTGAACCGCACCAATGTAGGTCGTCTTCATGGGGCTCCCAGCCAAGGCTGCCTCAACCGCCATTTGAACATGCCCGCCGTCAGCAGACGGTTGAATCTGGGTGCGTTGGAAGGCGGGCCTGACGGGGTTCGAACCCGCGACCGACGGATTAAGAGTCCGTCGCTCTACCTGACTAAGCTACAGGCCCACCGCGCGCTCCTGACGCCGCTATTTAATCACCACGGCGAGGTTAAGCCAAGCGACCACCGGGCCGCACCAATCGCTCCGCTCCGGAGGCGCCGGCGAGGTGGACCACGTCGCACATGCCGATGAACAGGCCAACTTGCACCACGCCCGCAAGCGCGAGCAGCGCGGCCTCCGTGGCCGCAGGATCGGTCAGGGTCGGGCCGGTATGCGCGTCGATGATGTGGTTGCCGTTGTCCGTGACCAAGGGTTGGTCGCCGTCCATCCGCAGGCTTGCGTCACAACCGAGCAAGGAGGCGATCGCCCGCTGGGTGGTCCCGCCTCCAAAGGGCGTGATTTCAATCGGGAGCGGAAAGGCGCCCAACGTGTCCACCATCTTCCGGTCGTCGGCGACGACGACCATGGCTCCCGAGGCTTGGGCCACCAGTTTTTCTCGGAGCAGCGCGGCCCCGCCGCCCTTGATGAGTTGGAAGGCTTGGTCCACCTCGTCCGCGCCGTCGATGACGACGTCCAACGCATCGACGTCGTCCAATTCGACCAGCGGCAAACCAAGTTCAGTGGCCAGGTCATGCGTGGCGATGCTGGTTGGAACGCCGACGACGTCGAGCCCTTCTTCGTGGTACCGTCGGGCCAATTCAACGACGGTGTGATGCACCGTTGAACCGGTGCCCAAGCCCAACTTCATGCCGCTCTTGACCTCGTCGCACGCTGCAATGCCGGCCAAGCGCTTGGCTTCGTCAATGGACATGAAGCAAGGTCAACCGTCCCAGTCCAAAGGCTCTACGCCCGCAGAACGTGGTCTCCGAAGCATTCAATGGCGAGGATGAGGGTGGTCAATCATGGCCCCGAGGGGACGCTTTGCAGCGCTGCTCTTGGTCCTCTTGATGGCCTCGATGCCATGGGCTCCTGCGACGCCTGCGGCCTTGCCGTTTTCCGAGTCCTCATCGACCGTTGGCGTCGCCTCCACGATCGTCATTGGGGCAGCAGAAGGCGGCCAAGACGACCGTGTCGAGGTTGACGTGGACGACGGTCGTTCCATCGCTCGCGTGGACCTGACCCTTGAATCGGCTGCGCTCGGTCGAAGCACCGGCGCCGATTTGAGCGGAGCATCTGATTTTGATGCCCAAGGGGCGGTCTACGAAGGCATGGACGTCAACGGCAGCACCTTGTCCATCCTTCCCGACGGGGCGTTCTGGGACTTCGAAGATCCAAACCACGGTTGGACCCTTGGAGGGAGCAACGTGTGGAAGCGTGGATTTGACAGCACCCTCGGCAGCACCGGGGGGGTGTCTTCGGGTTCAAACGCGCTTTACACCTACGACGGAAACTACCCCAATGGCATGTCGACGACGTATTGGGCCACCTCGCCTGACCTGGCCTGCAACGGATGTTCGGGCACCTGGGAATTGAGCTTCATGCGCCGTTTGGGCGTTGAGTACAACTACTACGATCACGCCTATGTGCAGGTCAAGAACGCCCAAGGAAACTGGAATCAAATTTGGCAAAATCCTGCTGCCACGATGAACGAGGGCACGTTCACCTCCCAGACCCTTGACATTTCGAATTACGTCGCAGGCAATCCTGCCTTTGCCGTCCGTTTCGGACTGGGGACCTCCGACGGTTCGGCCACCTACACCGGGTGGAACATCGACGATGTTCGCATCGAACCCAACGGTGGAGCAACCGGTACCGGAGAAGGTTCGTGGACGTCGGCTCCCTTTGGCCCAGAGGTCGACGGTGCGCCACATGCTCGAATGACGCTCGATGCGAGCGTTCCGGGGGATGCCGTGCTTGAAGCCACCATTCTTGATGCGTTGACCGGAATGCCGGTGCCAGGCTTCACCGACCTTGATGTTCTGACAATGGACCTGGGCGCCATCGACGCCACAGAACACCCCCTCTTGCGCGTCCATCTCGAGTTTGAGGAGGGCGTCGGAGGAAGCCCAAGCGTTGGTTCCATCGCCTACGGTGGCCGCATGCTGTACGACCTTGAGGTCGTGCCGTTGGCCTCTTGGACGGATGCGTCCGGAAACGACCCTGCCTCTGCTGGTGCCTTCAACGCTGGCGGCGGCGTGTTCACTGGAATCTCCACCTACACCAGTCCGTTGACCACGCACCGTTCGGGCATCGGAGCGGTCCGCAATTCCTGCGACCTGACGAACGGTGTGCTTGAGCTGAGGCTTGACGGTGGGTCGTGGACTGAGATCCAAGACGGTGGTGGCCTCATCGTGTTCGATTCCATTGCCCATACCGCTGAATTGCGCATCCGTCTTGCTTCGGGCAGCAACGCATGGACCCTCAAGCACTTCGAAGTTGATCTCCTTCCCTCTCCAGCACCGAGCAGCGCCATGGTGGACATCGGCGGTGATGGGACCGGCGAATGGGGCCTTGTGGATGCGGCTCATGGCCGTCTTGGCCTTCAGGACCGGTTGATGGACGGCGCCCAGTGGACCGAGGGCAACATGGTCAGCGGCTCCGACATCACCGTTCCCTTCTACCTCCCGTCGGACGGTGTGCAAGCGCTGTCCCTCGTGGTGGACCTTCCCAGTAGCGACGTCAACAGCCTCGACATGGAATTGCAGGTGGCCGGCAACACGGCGGTCCCTGCTTTCGACGTTCGCCCCTCCATCGACGACGGTGAGGTGCACCTTTCGACGACCGACCTTGCCGCGCTCAACAACGCCCTCAACGGACGTCGTGATGCGGGTCCAAGCGGTTTGGACCTCGTTGAAGTCGAGGCCGTTCTCAGCGGACCATCCAACGCCAATGCAGCGGTGATCGTCGGTGGTCTGTTCGCGCCTTACACGCCCACGCTTTCCGCTTCGCTTTCCTCGGGGCACCCGCTTGTGGTGGCGTTGAACGGTGCCCTCGGTGAGGCCGTCCCCAGCAATGGGGTCCGAACGGTTGCCCTTCCTGTGGCCCTCGCCGCTCCTGGAGCGGTGCAGTTCACGGTGGACGACCTCCGCAGCACGCCATCGGTGGACGTCACGGGGCTGTCCATGACGCCCGACGTGAACACCTTGGTGCCTGGAAATGATTGGTATCGGTTCAACGCGAGTTTCGATGCTACGCGCTTGGGCACGAACTCCTTCGCAAGCGACATGCGCACCCAAAACTGGGACGTCCGAATGGTGTTGCACGCACCTGGGGCGAAAGCGGAACTGGTGTGCTCGGCTGCATCCCTGCCGCTGACTGGATCTGAGCTCAACGGATGCACGTCAACCGGCAACGATCTCGTCTGGGTCAACGGCTTGGACCAAGGCCACCTGGCGCTTGGTGGCTCAGGCGCCGATGCTTGGGTGGACGCTGCTTTCCAACTCCCGGTGTCGTGGGGAGATGAATCCAGCGCCGTGTTTTCCATCTCGCTTGTCTCTCCCGCAGGCCCGATGCTCCCCGCGTCCCGTACCTTCGGGGCAGGCTCGGCCATGGGCATCGAACCCGATGTTGGTCTCGAAGATTGGTGGATCCAGACTTCCAGCGGGTACCGTGCCCATCCCAGCGAACCGTGGCTTGCGCCGGGTGACGTTGGAACCATCCACATCCAAGTTGGCTTCGAGGATTTGCCTGACGCTGCACGGCCAAGAAGCGGCGACGTGCTGGTGCGTGCCCGCCTCAACGGTGTCGACATTGGAACCACGTCCTCCTTGGTCGACGGTCACGCCTCCTTCCCGTTCACGGCCCCGAGTTTTGTGCCGGAAGTGGACGTTAGGATCGACGTTGAGCCGCTGCGAGGTCAAGACCGCGCGGACGCCGTGGACTCGTCCATGACCTTCGGATTGGACGGCGTTTCTCCGTTGTTGCTCTCATCTTCCACCGAGGCCACTGCTCACCTTGAGGCGGACGAAGACCACGAACACAGCGTCCTCATTGGAGACCGCCCTCGTCTGCCCTCAAGAGGCGACGTCCATCTGTGGCGCTCATGGGTGGACGACACTAACGGCAATGGCGACATCGACGTCTATGAGGCCAGCGTGCGCCAAGTCACTGTGCCCGCCAACCTGACCGACCTGCAGGGCCATTACGCCTTCACGATGGACGCTTCGAGGGCGCCTTTGGGAGGCTGGTACGCCTTCTGGTACGACATCGCCGACCAAGCGGGCAACGTGCTGCTCGATGCGGGCAACCGCAGCGATCCCATGTCCATCGTCCAAGTCAACCAAGACGCGGCGCCTGAGGTGGGTGACGACACCTCCGCTTCTTGGTCCGTGCCTTCACCGGCTTGGCTGCATCCGAGCGAAGTGGTCACCCTTTCAGTTCCACTTGGCGACGGCAACGGTCTGCAGGATTTGGCGAAGGTGGTCGTCGACCTCGATCTTGACCGCGACGATGGGTTGCAGATCGAGTGGACGGCCGAAGCTGGCTGCAGCGAGAACCACCCCTTCCTGACGGTCGTTTCGTGCGACATGGAGGGGCAACCCGCTTCGTCGACGCCCTTCAGCAGCGAGGGCTACCTCCGCATCCACATGCACCTCGATTGGGGCTTTGATCCAAGCACCACGGCGCGCACGCCCTCTGTGACCGTTGAGGACCGCGGCGGCCAGTTTTCGACCGACCGGCTTGACGGTCTTCGGTGGCGCGCCTCCAGCGAATTGGCGCTTGATTTGACCGACATCGACGTGGACCTTGACGGTGCTCCGTTGCCGGACGCGCAAGCGCAAATCCGGCCTGAGGCAGAACTCGATGTGAGGTCGTCCTTTGCGTGGACACGCTCCGGCCGAACGGTGCTTCAACCGCTTGACGTTGAGGCTTCCCTCGGGACGGAGACGGCCAACGCCACCACCTCCAACGGGACCTTCGCAGTGACGCTCACGGTGCCCGATGAAGCAGGACCTCAAGGGCTTCAGGTTCGTTTGTTGGACGCACCCGACGGTGCCGTGCTCCGCGGTGCGGACGACGTGGTTCGACGCTTCATGGTCGACACGCAACCGCCTCGCGTCAGTGCGCTGACTTCGCCTGCCCTCGGCGCACCGTTGCCCGAGGCTGATTGGGGGGCTTTGGCCGTGGACGTCCGGATGGACGAAGACATCGGCCTTGGCGAAGTCCACCTTGGATGGCGGGTCATGGTCAGCGGGTTTGGCCTCGCGGGAGAGGTGCTCGGAGAAGGCTTGGAGCCGATGACCCTCCGTGGCGCCCGTTCCAGCGGTTCCGACCTGCCGCTTCGTGCCGTGTTGGACCTCAACAGCACCCTTGCCGAGGACATTCGAACCCAGCGGCTTGAGCTGCGGGTGTGGGTGGAAGGCGTGGACCTCTCAGGGCAACCGGTCGATCCACTCGGGAACTCCTTGGCCGATCCGCTTGCGGTGTGGCTGCTTGAACAGCGCGTGGCGGAGGTCGTCTTCGACGGCGATCCTGCCGAGGACTTGGTCAACCCCGTCAAGGGTGGAGAACTGATCTGGTCGTACACGGCAGCCAACCTTGGGCGAGGACCTGGCGACGTCCAAATCATCGTTGAAGTGGTGGAAGCAGACGGAACCAGGACGCGGCTCGATGCACGTTCCCTGTCCATCGCCGCCGGAGACACCGGCGTTCGAAACGGCACCTGGGTGCCCCTTGACGAGGGTCCGGTCCGCTTCGAGTACATCATCGTGGACGGCACGACGTTCGTCGGTGACACGCACTTGATTGGTGCCGCCAGCGGACAAGGTCTCTTCGGAGGTCCGGCCGGTGGCGTTGGCAGCCTCTTGGTGCTCGTCGTTGTGTCGTTGATCGGCGTCGTGGCCTACCGTCTTTCACGCGAGCGTTCCTGAAGGGATGCGTTCAAGTGGAACCTGACGCCACCTCAGCCCGGAGGGAGTGGGAGGACCGCTGACAGAGCCAGACTCTGAGGAAAGTCCCCTCTCCACGGTGCACATGGGCCGCACAAGCGGCAGACCGGAGACGGTCAGGTCAATGCAGCAGAAACGAACGATGCGTGGGTTGAACGATGATGTCGAAAGACGGAGGTTTCCACGTGGTCGATGAGACGAGCAACCCCATCGGAGCAAGCCCAGACAGCCCTGACGACGCGGCACGCCGAGGGGCGGGTAGGGTGCACAGTTGAATGCGGTCACCGTTTTACGGGAACAGAAAGGGGCTTACTCCCCGCTCCCTCCGCCTCATTCGAGCACGGCGTCAATGGGCGTCATGTGCTCTGCCGTGACCACACCATCGCCGAAGTCCACGCCGCGTTTCTTGTGACGGATGAGGGAAAGGATGTCCCGCTCACCGGCCAGCAAGGCCGGCAGCAGGAAACAGCTGGTCAGGAAGGCCGCGGCAATGAGGGCGGCCATGATCCCGAAGAAGTTCTCAAGGCCCGGGAAGGCTGCCAGGAATCCCGCTGAAATACCGGCGATGGTGGTGATGGAGGTCTCAAAGATCGTTTGACCGGTGCTTTCGACGGAATGTGCCAAGCCGGTCGGCGTCTCCCCCTCCTCCTGGATCCGATGCATCATGTGAATGGCGTCGTCGACCCCGATGCCGAACACGATGGTGCCGATCATCGCGGTGAAGATGTTGACGTTCACGTCGCCGCTGCGCATCATCAGCGGTTGCCACAGGATGACCACGGCCACGGGGATCATCGTGTAGATGCCAACACGTGGGCTGCGGAACATCAGCATGAGGACCAAGGTCAGGACCACCATGGTGATGATCGTGGTCCGCGATTGCGTGTCGTGGATGCCTTCGTTGATGTCCAAGGACACCGGCAGGCCACCCGTCAGGCGTGAAGAGCGCGTGTCTTGGAGCAGCGTCTCTTCAGAGAGAATGACGTCGATTTCGTCCCGAAGCGTCTCCGCGTAATTCAGGTTCATGTACGGCTGATCAACGTAAATCAGGGCCTTGGTGCCCGCCTCGTTCAGGAGCATGGAGCGCACCTCGGGGCTGAGCGTGTCGAAGACCACGCTGACCATGTCGCGGCGCAGGCCTTCGCGTCCGTCGGGTCCGGTCGCGTCAAGCGTCAACCAGAGGTGACACTCGATGGGATCGTTGGACTCCCAGCAAGGCTCGTGAAGCAGGTCCCAAAGGCTGCCCTCGTACAGGGTCACGCCATCGGTGAGTTCGATGGTGACGGGGATCGATTTCAGGAACAGGACAATGCTGGTGGTGTTGGTGTATTCGACCTGCGTGACCAACGCCTCCACGCGGTCGATTTCATCCAACACGGGGATGTCACGGATGTGGTCGGTTCCGTTGTCGTTGCTGCGCATGGTGGCGTCGAACACGAACAGCGAGGTTTGCCCCGAATCAAATTGCTGTGAGTAGGTCGCCAAAGCGTCGAGCGATGCGATGTCATCCGGGGCTTCGCTCGAACCCGTGATCGGTTCCGAAAGGGCGTCAAGGTTGGCCACACCAACCGCGGTGATCAGGAAGGCCACTCCGACGACGGCGTACCAGTGCTTGACTGGCGCGCGGCCCACTTTGCCCCATGCCGCGGGGGTCGATTTTCTGCTGTAGCGGAGCAGCCAGGCCAAGGTGGGGACCAGCAGGAGGCTGAACACCAAGGTGGAGATGATGCCGAGCACGAGGGTCACGCCCACGGACCGGATGGGGGTCACCGCGACGATTTGCGGCACCATCAGCACCGAGAAACCGATGACCGTGGTGATGGCAGAGAGCAGGACAGCGAGGCCTGTGGATTGCGTCATTTCGAGCACGCACGTGCGGTAGAGCGTCATGTCCCAGAGGTCAGGAACAGGGTGTTCGTCCTCACCGCGTCGTCGCCGCAGCATGTTCTCGCTGTGTGCGGTGTCGATGTGATGGCGCCGCCGTTCTTCGACGCGGTTGACCATGTGAAGGGCGTAGTCCACGCCCAACCCGATCAGGATGGGGAAGGTCGCGACGATCATTGGCGTCAGGGTCAGATCGAGAAGCACCGTGGTGCCAAAGGTGACCGAGAGGGCCATGACGATGGGCAGGCCGGTGATGATGACCACCTTGGCCGACCGGTGAAGGGCGGTGATGATGCCGATGGTGAACAGCAGGGAAAAGGGAAGCATGTTCAGCAAATCGTCGTAGATTTCGCTGCTCACGTCTTCGAGGACCTTTGTCAACCCGGTCACCGTCATGTCCGTGTTGTCGAGGTCGCTTGGTCGGTCGTCAATGACGTTCTGGACGTGCTGCAGCAATTCAGCGAAGTCGTTGAAGTCCGTCCGGTTCAAATCGTGGTTCAGCCCAATGACGATGGCCGCCGTGTCCCAGATTCCATCGCCATCAAGGTCGTTGGTGGGGTCTCCGTCCTCGTCGCTGTCGTAGGTCGGGTCCAGGTCGTTGGTGTCCCTCACCATCCCGGTGAAGGCGCCACCGAGGTTTTCCACCAAGGCATCGATGCGGTCTTGGTCAGGGATGGCGTAGGCACCGCCACCGGGGAGATCGCAGTCGAAACTCACTGGGATGCGTGACTGAACGCCATGTTCGCACATGGAATTGTTGAATCGACCGTCAGCGGAGTTGGCCTCTTTGATCAATTGAGCCGGTGAGAGGATCCAGAGGATGCCGTCTTCTCTCCCTCGGTCGTTTTTGTTCCAGTCGATGCCTCGGCTCGTGGCGCCGGAATTCTTGTTCTCATCGTCGCCCTCGACCCATGAAATCTCCCTGAGGATGGCCTCGTCAGAGATGTTGTCTCCGAGGCCTTGCCCAAGCCTTGCGTTGTCGGTTTGAATGTAGATGATCGCGATGTCCGTGGACCATTCTTCCCGGACCTCCAACAGCAAATCGGTGGATTCGGCATCGTCCGGCAGGAAAATTTCGACGTCGTCGTCGATTTGATCTTGGAACGAAAGGCCCACTTGACCGAGCATGCCGGCGATAATGAGGCACACGACCAGCACCATGCGAGGCGAGGTCAAGGCAGCGGTGTACATCCCCTCGAAGCCACGTTCCATGCGGGCCTTGGCGAGGCTCGCCACGCGGTCGCTAATTTCACGGACGTTTTTGATGGCGGCAAGGGTCTCCGTGCGGAGGTCCTCATCCACCATGCGTGGGGGAGCGTGGTTCGGGTTTTGGACCTACGCCCTTGCCGCGTTCAATCGATGCCGAAGTGTTCGACGATCAGATGGCGCAGAAGGCTGCGCACACCTTGGAGCACCAAGCCCGTGGCCATGAGGCTCAGTCCAAGCACGCCAACCCAGATGGCGGTCAAACCGTCGCCGAGGAAGGTGTCGAGCGTGTTGGTCACGTTCTGGGCCACGTTCAGGCCCATCGCAGCCCCGGTGGCGAACAAACCAACGCCGGGCAATCCAAGCACGAGCAGCGGCTTCTTTTGCGACAGGGAAATCAAAGCCCATGAAAGCACAGTGAAGCCGTGCGAGACCGCCGTGTAGTTGGAGCCCTTGGGCACGTCGTAGCGAATCACCGTGGGGACTTCTCGAACGTGCAGTTGCTTCTCCTGGGCGTCTTCGAGCATCTCAAGCGAGAGTTCCATGCCTTCTGCGTCAAAGCGCAGACGGTCAAGGGCACGCGCGGAAAAGGCTCGGAACCCAGATTGAGTGTCACGGATGCCGAGCTCGTTGCTCAAGTTCGACGTGGCGGTGATCACACGGATGCCAAGCCGTCGGTAGGCCGGCATGTGCGTGCCACCGCCCCCTTCAACGAAGCGAGAACCGATCGTGAAATCCGCAGAGCCGTCCATGATGGGCTCCAACAAGCGAGGGATGTCCTCGGTGTTGTGTTGGCCATCGCTGTCCAGGACCACAAGCGCATCCACGTCCATCTGACGGGCGTGTTTGAACAGGGTCTTGAGCGCCCCACCGTAGCCTCGGTTGACACGGTGACGAATGACGGTCGCACCACACGCTTCGGCGATTCGGGCGCTGGCGTCGGAGGATCCATCGTCGATGCAGATGACCTCGTCAACGTGCTCTAAGGCGCGCATGACGACGGTGCCGATGGTCTCCTCTTCGTTGAAGACCGGCATGCCCGCGATGACGCGGAACCTTTCGGAAGTGGTGTCAGCCACGTTGGAACGGCCTTCAAGGTCCTATTTAGTCCATATCGGTGGAATGAGGGGTTGCTGAGGTGGACGCCACCCCTGCCGCAGCAAGGGGGCGTCGGTCGCGCCATGGGCGTAGAGTGTGAAGGACATCGTGCCTCAATCAACCAGCTGGCTGATCGTGGTCACCGCACGCTCACCTTCGAGGACCCGCTGCAGGGCGCGCAGCGAGATGACGAGGGGCGCGTAGGCCCTTCCGTCGCTCGTGGTGTACGTGGAACAGGCCTGAATGGCCTCGGTGTCGATCGACACCTTGAGCGCCCCACCGGCGCCGCTCCTTCGGACGTATCCAACCAGCATGCTGGCGGTGTCCTCTTCCTTCGTTTCGTTCGTTGTTTCCTTGTTCTTGGGCATCTTGTTTCCCTCCGCCGTTCGGCAAGATGTGTGCTCGACCTCTACGGTCATGAAGGCTATGGGTGGGACGAAAGGATGAATTCAGAGCCGCTTCAGGAGGGCCCATGCAGTGGCTGGTCACGGGCGGTGCAGGCTTCATCGGTTCACACGTCGTTGACCGGCTGGTCGAACGCGGCGATGATGTTCGCGTCTTGGACGATTTGTCCAGCGGACGTCGTGAATTCCTCTCGCATCATCTTGACGCAGGGCGTGTCGATCTCCGCATCGTTGACTTGACCGATTACGAAGCCACTTTGCCGCATTTCGAAGGCATCGACCGCGTCATCCATCTCGCTGCCAACCCGGACATTCGCCTTGGGACGCGCGTGACCGACACGGACCTGCGTCACGGCACCATCGCGACCTACAACGTGCTTGAGGCCATGCGGCAACACGGCGTCAACGACATCGCCTTTGCTTCGTCGTCGGTCGTGTACGGCGAGGGTGCACCGTTGCCCACGCCGGAGACGCACGGTCCTTGCGTCCCAATTTCGCTTTACGGCGCCAGCAAATCTGCAGGTGAGGGGCTCATCGGCGCATACGTCGGAACCTTTGGTTTCCGGGCCTGGATTTTCCGCTTCGCCAACATCATCGGTGGACGTGGGACGCACGGCGTGATCTTCGATTTCATCCACAAGCTCATCGCCACGCCTGAACGCTTGGAAGTGCTTGGAGACGGGCGGCAAGAGAAATCCTACATGCTGGTCGAGGATTGTGCGGACGCCATGCTGCACGTCATGGACCACTCGGATGAACCCGTCACGCTCATCAACCTCGGGACCGAAGACACGTGCTCGGTTCGACGGATTGGAGAGATCGTCATTGAGGTCATGGGCCTGAGCGCACGCATGGACTACACCGGGGGAGACCGCGGCTGGGCGGGTGACATCCCGAAGGCGCGGCTGGCCATCGACCGGTTGCTCAACACCGGGTTTTCACTCACCTGCCACAGCGAAGAAGCGGTTCGCACCACGGCCACCTTGCTCTTTGAGGAGATTGCAGGTTCACGCGTTGGGACTCAGGATTGATATCCGACGGCGTGCCCCATCCCCCTATGCGCTTGCATGAAGACGAAGCCGCTGGGGTCACGGACAGCCCCTTGTTGATGGTCGCCGCTCTGGTCATGGCCGGTTTGATGGTCGTCGCCTTGACGGCCGATCCGGTCGCTACGGGAACGGACGTTGGCGACCGCGCACCGGAGCTCGTCTCGCAGGCCTACGACGGTGCCGGCTGGGCCACGTTCAACCTCGAATCCTACTTTGACGAATCCTGGGTGGAGGGCGAACCTGGTTCGTGGATGATCCTCGAATTCATGGACACCGACTGCCCATACTGCGTCAACAGCGCTGAAAAGTTGGGCGACTGGGACGCCGTGTTCGACGCCGCCAACCCCGAATGGGGGAACGAAGACGTGCAGGTCATCGCCGTGGCGGCGGAACTGAACATCGACGGCCACGATTCCTCCCGCGAGGAGATCCAAGCCTTCCGCGACAAGACCCCTGGCTACACCTGCGCCAAGCAAGAGTGCAATGCACGCAGCGGAGCCGCCCACAATTTCCCCTACGTGGATGACCTTGGTTTGGACGCCATGGACGACTGGGACGTTCGAGGGACGCCGACCTACTTCGTCATCCAGCCCGACGGAATCATCGCGTGGAACAGCGACAACACCGGACGGTTCACCGACGCGGGTGAGGCGGTCGCCACACTCGCGGTGGTGGATGCTTGAATGCAAACCTCATCCTGGCCTTCGAATCCCTTCCTTTGTTGGTCGGGTTTCTGCTGACCCTTCCTGTTGGAGGGAAATTGGTTCAACCGGTCGTGAACGTTTGGCCGTCCTTGATGTCCCCACGCGGACGCATGACCGCCGGTTTGGTCCTCATCTGCCTGTCCGGCCTGGTGATTTCAACGCACACATACTGGATTCACGAGAAGATCACAGGAACGGCCACGTCGTTCTGTGCCAGCGATTCCATTTTTTCCTGCGATGACGTGATCGGCCACGAGACCTACGGGTACGCTCCAATCATCGGCCAACCGTGGGGGCTCATTGGCATGGGCGTCTTTGCCGCTTTGTTGTATGCAGCCATGATGGTGCAAAAGGAGCCCGAAGCACCGACCTCGACGCGAATGCTCCAACTGCTCATGGTGTTCAGTGGCGGTGGAATTCCCGTCATTGGGTTGCTTGTGTCGTACGAAATTCAAATCGAGAAATTGTGCCAATACTGCACCATGGCTCATCTGGCCAACGTCCTGGTGTTGGTGACGTCGTTCCGCATGTTCCGCGCCACGCAAAGTGATGCTTGGCGCCTTATGGCGAAGACGGATGTTTCACCGAAGCCAACGAGGGTGGACGAAGCCGAGTAATCAGGGGACCGCGTCACCCGCGTGGGCCAGATCGCCAAGGTCTTCGACGGCTTCCAGACGCACCACGGTGATCTCCAAGTGACCGGCGTCTGGGTACGCGGCTCTGATTTCTTCAATGAGGGCTTCCCTGACGCCGTCAGGGTCCTCTGCAAGGAGGAGGCTCAGGTGTCGAGAACGCTCGGTACCTTGTTCCACGACGTACTCAACGATCCACTCGCTGGATGAGCCTTCTTCCCACACCACGTCCCAACCGTTCTGTTCCATGACACTACATCAGCACGGCAAGATATAGAGGTTTGCTCTGAAAGCACACAAAATCCCCCGAAAAAGGAAGAAGAATTGGTTTTCCGGGTGGAATCATTCTTCTTCCGAATTCTTTCTTCCGGATTCCGACACATCCCTTGGCCAGACGGCCACCGCCAGACCTCCAGCGAGCATGGCCGCGGCCAAAGCCCAACGGTGGTCGGCGCCGGTGGCCACCGACGAGGGCCTCACGGCAAGTTCCACCGCACCGGCGCTGTGGGTGGTCGTGGAGGTTGAGAGGTTCGCGTCCGCGATCTCGTCAATGAGCATGAGGCTGAACGGGACCTCATCGTCCCACAGGAGTGAGGCGTGCAGGGTCGTGTTGACCTGCAAGGCGCAATCGACGTCGCAGACATGGGACCACGTGCCTTCTGAATCCAGGGTATGGAGTTCCACCAACACCCGGTCGTACGTGCTTCCTTTCACGGCCTCCACGGCAAAGGACGCCGGGCGTTGTTCGTGTGCGAGCACCATGAGGGTCAATTGCCGACCTTCGGTCACCTCGGGGGCCATCAGCTCAAGGTGAACGGTCGGGCCGTCGCGCGTGGCCACGAACCCAAGGTCCGGCCGAGCGGACCGGCTGGATTCGAGTTCCAGCATCCTTCGGGTGACGTCTGGCCACACTTCCGGGCCAACAAGCGGGGCCTCGCCTTCGACGAGGAAGGCCGGTGTTTGTCCAAGGTCGTCGTGTACGCTGCGCCAACGGTCCAGCCGAGCCTCAGAGGCGTTGGTGGCCACGCCGTCTTGGCCGTCCTGCGGGTGGAGGGACACCAAGGCCAAGCGCGACCCGTGCCGGTCTGCGACTTCCGCCAAGTACGGGTCGATGTCGGCGCAGGTCGCACACCATGTGGCGGTCATCTCTTCGACCAAGACGGTGGTTCGTCCTTCGACCCTCAGGTCTTCTCCGTCGTTCAACGCGTCCACCCGAAGGGCCGCAGCTTGGGGGGCTGATCCAAGCAGCATGAGGACGAGCATGACGGCGAGCATGGACCGGCTTGCCCGTGCGCCGCCCATGGTCGACGGGGGGCGGCGGTGGTGAAGAAGGCTCGTTGAACTCAGACCGAGGGGGAGCCTTCTTGACGGCCCCTCGTGCAGCCACTAACGAGGTCCATGGCTGAGCACTGGGTTGAGAACCACCGCCGCGACAGTTGGCGGCGTCAAGCCAAAGCGGGCGGCTACCGTGCTCGCTCGGCGTTCAAACTCAAGCAGATTCAGCAACGGTTTGAACTCCTTCGTGAGGGAGACGTGGTGTTGGACGTCGGTTGCCATCCCGGCGGCTGGGCGCAAGTGGCGGTGGAAGAAGTCGGAGAAACGGGCACGGTCATCGGGATTGACCTCCAAGCCACACAACCGGTCGACGGAGCCATCCTGCTGACGGGGGACGTCACTGACCCACTGATTCAATCGCGTCTGCTCGAGGTTCTGGACGGGCGAGAGATCAACGCCATCGTGTCCGACATTTCCCCCGACATCACGGGCAACTGGGACATTGACCAGAGCGTTGCGATGTCCCTCGTGGCCATGGTGTTTGATTTCGGATTGCCTCGCTTGGCCGCAGGAGGGACCTTCGTCACCAAGATGTTCCAAGGTGTTGGGGTGGAGGAATTAATCGCAGAAGTTCGACCGCACTTCTCGAAAGTTCGCCGCTTCTCCCCCGAAGCGAGTCGGAATTCGTCGTCTGAAGTCTACCTCATTTGTCGCAATCACACGCCGTGGGGTGCGCCCGAGACCCCGGTTTCTGAGCGTTATGAGGCCTCGCTGGGCCAACGGCTCAACGGTGAATCGATCGACGTTGAGCCCACCACCACGCGTTTCAAAGTGCACCGCCGCGGTTGACGACAGCGACCTTGAAATCGGTAAAGGCGATGTTTGGGGGCCATGGCGCCACCGAAGATGACCATTGCAGACTTGGAACCCGACCGCCCCGTGATGGACTTGGACTTGGTCGTGCTTCGTCGATATCCAGCCAGAAACGTGGTCGGTCGGAAGTACACGGGCTTGATGGCCGCTGCGTGCGCAAGGGACCGTTCAGGGGTGGTTGGTTTGCTCCTCTGGGGCGACGACGTGCATCGAATTCGTCCTGGTCACGCCATCCGTGTCGAGCGTGGCTGGTGCCGGTCACGCGACGGGGCGTTGGTGGTCAGCACGGGAAAGCACGGTCGATTGCGACTCATGGAGCCCTCCACATCTCGCTGAGGAAGCATAAAGAGGGGTGAGCCGTGGCCGGAGCATCCGAGGTGGCATGATGAGCGAGAGGGCAACGACCTGCAGCACGTCCGGGATTCCCCTGACCGAGGAAGGATCGACCAGCTTCCCATGCCCGGGATGCGGCGAACCCATCGGTCGCAGCCCACGTGCCCGCAACCAAGGCGTCGTCTACGTCTGCCCGTCATGCGGATTCCAAGGACCCTGAGGTGAGATCATGGGCGAAGTTGTGATGACGTACAAGGTCAACCCCCACACCGACGTCGAAGACGTCGATCCCGACGCCATCGCCGAAACCATCCGTGGTTTCGCTGACGACGTGTATGACGTTCAGGCCGTTGAAATCAAGCCACTCGCGTTTGGTCTTCGCTTCGTGCAGGTGCACGTCAAGATGAACGACGGCGCTGGTCTTCCTGACGTCTTTGAAGCGCGCATGGCCGAAATTCACGGCGTGGGCGAGATTGAAGTCATCTCGATGGGCCTCATTTGAGCAGGCACCTTCGCTGCTGAACGCTTTGCA
>QQSJ01000126.1 GCA_003602635.1 Candidatus Poseidoniales archaeon | reverse complement strand
GACAAGACCGGCATGCGTGCGTCCAACACCGCCGAATTGGTGTTCCAAGACTGCGTTGTGCCTGCTGCGAACCTCGTCGGTGAAGAGGGCGGTTCCCTGCTCCACATGATGGGCAACCTCGAGATCGAGCGCCTCGCCCTCGCGGCCATGTCGCTGGGCATCGGTCGCCGCGCCCTCGAAGAGATGAACCAGTACGCCACGGACCGTTCCGCCTTTGGCAGCAGCATCCGTGACTTCGGGCAGATTCAGCGCCACATCGGCGAGTCGTGGGCCAAGTACCGCGCCATGCGCGCCTACATCTACGACACGGCCTCGAACCTGGTGCTTGGCCAGGCCGGCCAGCGCCTCGATTCGGACGGCGTGAAGCTCTACGCCACGACGGCGGCCAAGGAAATCGCCGACGCTGCCATGCAGGTCATGGGCGGCTACGGTTACGTGGCGGAATACCACGTTGAGCGCCTGTGGCGCGACGCCAAGCTGCTCGAAATCGGCGGTGGCACGCTGGAATCTCACCAGAAGAACATCACCCGCGACCTCGCGAAGATGCACGACGCCATCCTCCGCTGAAGCACCCCTCTGCATCAAGCAGCCTTGCTGATGGACGGGCCTCGGCAAGCATGAGCACACCGCAAGCCAAGCGTTCAATCCAGCGGAGGTTCACCCATGGCTGCGCGCCATCCGCGCTGCCTTTGGCGGGTTGCTAAGCCCCAATCAAAACATAATAAGACACAGAATCTTCGAGGAAGCATGAGCGAAACACGTGAGCGGCTCCCGGTTACGGTGCTGACTGGCTTCCTAGGTTCCGGAAAAACGACCCTCCTGAATCACATCTTGACCAGCACGGAACACAAAATGAAATTCGCCGTTATCGAAAACGAGTTTGGCGACGTTGGAATCGATGAAAACATCCTCGTTGAAACCTCTGAGGAGAGCATCATCGAAGTCATGAACGGCTGCATTTGCTGCACGGTCCGTGGCGATTTGACCGAAGTGCTCGAGAACATGTACGACCGCATCAAGGACTTTGACGGCGTGATCATTGAGACAACGGGCTTGGCAGATCCTGCACCCGTGGCTCAGACCTTCTTCGCCGATGAGCGCGTGTCGGACAAGTACAACCTTGACGGCATCATCACCGTAGTCGATGCCAAGCACATCGAGCAACACCTCGATGACGAGAAGCCTGAAGGCGTTGAAAACGAGTCCGTCGAGCAGCTTGCCTTTGCCGACCGCATCATGCTAAACAAGATTGACCTGGTTGACGACCAAGAATTGGCGACCGTTGAAGCCCGCATCAAGTCGATCAACGGTTTTGCTCCAATCTTCCGGACGGAAAACAGCATCATTGACCCGAAAGAATTGGTGAACATCGAAGCCTTCGATTTGGAGAAGACCCTTGACATGGACCCAGAATTCCTCGACGTGGATGCAGAGCATCAGCACGACGAGCGCGTCACGTCCACCAGCCTGAAGTTTGAAGGGGAATTGAACATCAACAAACTCCAGCAATACATCGGGAAACTCATGCGTGAGGACGGAGAGAATCTCTTCCGATACAAGGGCGTGCTCGCCGTCAAAGGCGTCCAGGAAAAGTATGTCTTCCAAGGCGTTCACATGCTCTTCGGCGGCGATTTCAGCCGAGAGATTGGCCTGTGGAAGGACGATGAGGTGCGCGAATGCCGTTTCGTGTTCATCGGCCGCGACCTCGACCATGAAGCGCTCAAGCAAGGCCTCATGGAATGCCAAGCAGAGGAGCTCCGCTTCAACGTCGGTGACACCGTTTATGCCAACATTGGCGCCTTTACCGAAGGTCGGATCCTGAAGACGTGGGACGAAGGAAATCCCTACCGGGTTGAGATTCAGAACGATGAGAAGTCCAACGTTTGGGTTCCCATTGACAACGACGATTACGTGCGACGAACCATTTGAGTCGGGTGAAGACGATGCCTGCTCGGCTATCTGTGTGCAAAGGCTGCTGTTGCGGTCGTGTTGATCGGGGGAACAACCCTGTCCCCTACGATGCTCTGAAAGCCGTTTGGAAGAGCAAAGGACTGGACGAGCACGTCAAACTCTCCCTGTCTGGGTGCCTTGGCCCATGCAGCATGAACAACGTGACCCTCATGACGCACGGCAAAGAGCGGGTTTGGCTCGGTCGTCTTGCCAGCGAAGACGACTACTTCGCCCTGGTGAACTGGGCTGAGCAAATTTCTGCCGGCTCACCGATCACCGACCTGCCGGAACAACTTGCAGGGTACCGGTTCACGCCTGCGTGAAGACGGAGCGCTACGTCATCGACCTCAAGCAGCACGTGGCTTGCGCATCAGCACGAGGTTCACCACGGCCAAGCCAAGCACGGCCAAAGAAAGCCACATCGGCATCAGCGGCACGACGTCGTAGGGCAAGGACAGCACGTCGAGCAAAGATTCACCCCGCGTGTACGTGCCGCCCATGGAGGCGGTGATGAGCACCAGGCCGACCGCGCCCAATCCTCCGAGGCTTTGCCAGCGTCGACCCCACGCGTCGTCCCAGACCTGTGCGCCAAGGCGCCTTCGCGTCAGCAGGACGCCCAAGGCGAGCCCGATGGCGGCCGAGCCGAGCAGCATTTTGTTGATGAGCAGCGGATGATCAACGCCGTCGCCAGGGCTGGAGCTGATCCCTGTGGCCATGGCGAAGGGCATCGCCAGCAACCCGAAGGCCAAGGCGAAATGCGCCGCCAAATCGGCGGTTTTGAGGTGGCGCCCTGTCCTCAGCCATCCGTGGCTCGCCACACCTGCCAAGAGGAAGGCCAGGCCGGCCGTCGCGTACGCCCCGATGGCGAGTTCCGTGGAAATCACGTGAAGCGTTCCTGCCGAGACCATCAGCCCATCACCTCGTCGGGGAAGGGGAGAATCTTCGGCTGATCGATGGGAGGGGGAACCCTGCGTTGGAGCGCCATGAAGGCCACCATGAAGGCCATCAGCATGGCGAAGGATTGCACATAGGCCGTGGTTTCGTCCACGGTGAACGAGGACGCCTCACTTTGGAGGGCCAGCCACGGTGTGGTTTGGGTCGGCCCGTCGCCTTCGAGGTGCACACGCCATTCCACGACGACCGGCTCGAGGCTTGCCGGGATGTCGAAGGTCCAAGCGCCATCGCCGTCTGGCGTGGCCGTGGCGGATTGCACCGTGCCTCCGGCCACGCGCCACTCGACCTGGACGTCATCGACCGAAGTGGTGGTCAGCCGAACGGTGGTGGCTTCACCCAAGGTCCGCAGGACCGGGGGTTGGAACCCGTCGGAAAGGCGTGGGAGGTCCACGGGGACGGGTTGCACTTCGACCGAGATCGGGGCGGCAGAGACGCCGAAGAAGGGCGCTCCGTTGCCGTCTTCTGCGCCGTGATGAACGGATGCATGCAGGTCGTAGGTGCCCACGGCAGGGGCGCGCAACGTCCATTCAACGGTGTGTTGCATGACGCCTGAAGGGACCACGACCTCGACGTAATTCTGGGAGCCTCCCTCGCTGTTGGACACGATGGTCCACCCGTCGTCTTGGGGGGTGTCACCGGACCCGGACACGTCCGACAAGAGGAAGACGCCCAACATGCCAGAGGAGGTCGTTTGCACGTCCGTGACGGTCACGGAGACGCTGGTCAGCAGTCCTTCGTAGACCACCGAGGCCATCTCAAGGGTCACCGTCGAGGCCGAGGTCCTGTTCATGTCGGCATCACCGTGGCAGGCTCCGCCGCACTGCGCGTCAAAGGTGCCGTCGCCTACGCCGTTGGGATTCGCGGCTCCGAAGGAGGGCGCCATCAGGAGGGCGGACACCATGATGACCACGAGGATGCGCTTCATCTTCGTCCACCTCCCGCACGCATGGTGATGAATTGGAGGACCAACAAAGCGAGCAGCATCGCGCCTCCGAGACCGTAGCCGAGGCCAGCCGCAGGGGCGGGCGTTTCGATCTCCACGTCGTCCACGAGCACACTGACGTCGTCGGCGCCTCGCTGGAAGGTCCGTTCATCGTTGACGGGTTGCACAGCGTAGGTGTTGGCGCCGCTCATTGGGGGCCGGTCGGTGAAGTCCGTTTCGTTGGTGGTGCCAATCATGTCGCCGTTTCTATAGACATGGTGCGCGACCTCTTCTCCACTCCAGGACCAGGTCAAGCGCACCTTCCCTTCACCGTCATGCACGGCCACCAAGTTCTGGACCGTTGGCCCTGCAGTGGGCGTCAGCGTGGTGGTGGTGGAGGACGATGCACCGTGCTCGTCCGTGACGGTCAGGGTCACGTCGGTCGGTTCGGTGAGGATCATCGAAATCTGTTCACCCACCGCGATTTGGTCGTCCCAGCTCCAGCGATGCATCACGATTCGGCCGTCCACGTCGGCGGAGGATGTGCCGGTCAGCCGTGTCTCTTCACCGATCCAGACCTCGTTGCTCAAGGTCTCAACGGCGGCTTGAGGTCCAATGTTCGTGACGGTCATGGTGGCCTCGACGGCCTCGCTCCACGCGCTTGCGTCACCGACCATCACCACGAGGCGCCAGGATTGTTCTGGGGCCAACTTGCCCGCGGGGACCGAGGTGAGGTTGCCCAAGGTTGCGTCACGGAAGCCGTTTTTGTACCACGTCGTGACGAGGGTGAGGTCATCTCCGTCGGCATCGCTCGTGACGATGTTGGGCGTCAACGCTTCCAACGCTGTCGTGTTGGTGGGCCATTCGATGGCGACGGAGGGAGCGGCGTTGAGGACGGTCACCGCGGGGGTGGTGTACGCGTCGTCGTCCACGCCGTCGGAGACGCGCACCACGGCGTGCCACACGTCGTCGCGTGTCAGCGCTACGCTGGGCAACGTGGTTTGGTCCGCAGCGGTGCCTTGTTCCACGTCGTTGAGGAACCACCGGACGCTGAGGATGGAGAGGTCGTCACCGTCCACATCGGTGGAGGTGACGTTCAGGATCAGGTCGTCCACGACGGTCATGGACGGTGAGGTGAGGGAGGCGTCGGTGATGACAGGGGCCGTGTTGGCCACGCTGAGCGCTGCGCTGCTGGTCCAGGAGGACCACAGTGCACCGTCGTAGGCTCGGACGTCCACCGTCCATGCCTCGCCTTTGGCGGTGAAGGACGCGGGAAGCGGATTGAGGTCGTCGGCGGCTTCCACGGTCACGCCGTCCTTGCTCCACACGAGTTCCACGGCTTGGATGGCGTCGCCGTCTGGATCACTTTCTGTCCACGTCGCAAGGATGCTGTCTCCGGTTTTCGGGGCCACGCCGTCGCCAAGCACGACGCCGCTCACGGTGGGTGCTTGGTTGCTTGAGCCTACGGTGATGCTGTCGGACGTGAGCCATGACGAAAGGTCCGTGCCGTCGGACACGCGGACGTCCACGGTCCATACGTCACCCGGTCGTGTCGCGAACGACGGCAAGGTGGTGGCGTCGTCGAGGGATTCGACGCGAACGCCGTTCAGGTGCCAACGGCTTTCTGTGGACGTAACGGCATCGCCGTCCAGGTCCTCGCTTTGCACGGTGAAGGTGACGTCCTCCGTCGTGTCTGGCGCCACGCTGCTGGGCGACACGGAGAGCACCGTAGGCGCGGTGTTCAGCACGACGACAGGCGTTGAGGCCACGGTCGGGCCCGCATCCGCGCCGTCGGAGGGGGTGATCTCCACGTGCCAAGATTCACCCTTCGCCGTGGCGGAAGAGGGCAGGATGATGCTTGTTTGTCCGATTTCCGGCGCCCCGTCGCGGAACCAGGCGACGCTGGTGCCGCTTTCTGCGTCGCCGTCGTCGTCACTGAAGGTGTAACTGGCCGTCAAGTCGTCCATGGTGGACGGAGCGTTTGGTGCGATGAGGACGTTGCTGGCGGTTGGAGCCACGTTCGACACGGCTTCGTTTGAGGTCAGCGTGGTGGTCCCGTAGGTGTCGCCGCTTGTGCCGCCGTTTCCGTTTCCTGAGAGCACGGCGAGGTCGAATCGGACGGACCCAGACCCGGCCGAGGGGGCGGTCCAATCGAAGGTCCACGACGTGGTGCCGGGGGAATAGTCGTGGGTTGCTTGCCGCGCGTTGGCGTTGATTTTGCTGTTGGCGTCCGGGTTCGACAGTTGTCCCTTGTTGACCTCGAGGTTGAAGCCGCCGGTGTTGGGCGAGGTGCCCATGCCCACCGTCAATGTGTAGGTGGTGGAGGCCGTGTATTCGCTTGGAACACCGCTCAGTTGTGCGGTGACGACGTTGTAGCCATGGCATCCACACCCTCCAGAACTGTTGTACATCCCGTTGTCCTTGGCGACCACTTGGTTCAGCGGCGCCATGGCCAGCAGCGTGGCGACGAGGAGGATGGCCACGGCTGTTCGCATGGTTGCAAAAATCACGTTCGCTTTCTTTTACCCTTGTTCGCTCGTGCCGACAGTTTGTGGCTTCTGGCGCCGGTCCACGTGCGGCCTTGGTCCATGTGCCGACGTCGTACGGCACAAAGGTGAAGTCGCGTTTGGCAAGCAGGTCCACGTGGTCCACATCGACTGTCCTGCTTGTGGAGGACGCGTTGAGATCGCGGACCCGCGTGGTGGGACAGCGGGCGGGCCGAGCGCTCATTCCACCACGGTGGTGGATTGCATCCAGGTCAACGACCACAACTCAGCGTTGAGCGGCGCTTGGGCGCTGCCTGTGAAGTGCAAGGCTCCGTCGAAGATCACGTAAGACTGGGGGTTCATCCCGCTGGCCATCTGGACCTTCCACGTGGTCTGATTGAGGATGGTGTGGGCCCACATGTCACTTGGCGCGCCAATGCTGTTTCCATCGGCGGTGAAGTAGATCGTGTCTCCATACAGGGTCAGCGATCGCGGATAGCTTTGTGTGCTCCCCAACAGATCGACCAACAAGGACGTGGAGCCGGTGGCGGTGTCGTGGACCCACAGTTCAACTCCGCTGCTGCCTGCAGGCATCTGCCAACTGCCAGCGGCGAAATAAATCAGGTCGTCCACGGACACGAAATGTTCGGGGTCGCTGCTGTCTGGCCAGCCGCTTTGTGCCGCGCCCGGTTCGATGTCAGCGACCAGCCAGGTGCTGTTGTTGGTCGTCTCGTAGGCCCACAATTCCTGACCCGTGGTGTCGTAGTAGGTGTAGGTTCCTGCGGTCCCGTTGGCGATGCCTGCGGCGCTGAAGTAGATCGTCGTGCCGTGGAGATGGAGGTGCTCCACGTTGGAGGACCCTCCAATCCACGGGTCGGAGACTTGCGTGGTCACGTTGGTCGCAGGGTCGTATTTCTGCAGGTTTCCAGCCCCCTCGAAGTAGATCGAGCCGTTGTGGATGACCAATTCTGAGTTCTGAGCGATCAGCCCGAAGGCCGTGGAGGCCACGTCCACCGTTTCTGTGGTGACGTTGTAGGAGAAGACGTTCCGGTTGCTGTTGGTTGGATGGTTCGTGGCGACGAAGTAGACCATCTCTCCGTGGACGACGAACTTCTGTGCAAGGCTGCTGGCGGTGCCGGGGTTGATGTCTTCGATCATCCAAGTGGAGTTGTTCGATGCATCGTAGATCCACGGTTCTCGGCCGTGGGTTGTGTTGTCGGTCATGTAGATGAGTTGGTGCGCGTTGATGGGGGTCAGGTCAAGGAAAAATGCGCCCGTCTTGAGTTGCGTCAGCGTTCCGTCCTGCTCGTAGGAGTAGAGGCCTTCTGTGGTTCCGTTGTTGGCTTGGAAATACAGGACGCCGTTCATTTCGGTGTGTCCTTGCACGTTGCTGCTGCCCGTGCCTGGGTTGATGTCGGTCATGCTCGTCAGGCTCGTTTCGGTGCAGATCAGGTTGCTGACCATCACCTCACCGCTCTCCAGGATGCCGTTCAACAGGATGCCGTTGCCCCTCCCGTTGTCCATGCCGTATTGCAACAACTGGCCGTCGCCGTTGCATCCCAACGAGGCTGGAGCGGTGACCATCCGTGCCACAAGCATGGTCGCGGTCGAACTGCCGTCGGCGCCGTCTTCACCGTCCACGCCGTCGCACAGGTACAACTGGCTGCTGACTTCGTCGTTTTCGAGGATGTTGTTGACGTTCAAGTCAGCCCCTGTTTGGATCAAGCTGCCGCCTTGTGGGCAATTGGGACCACTTGGCTCGGGGGTCGTGACGATGAGCGACGGTGTACCGTCGGCCCCGTCTGCACCGTCGGCCCCGTCTTGTCCGGACACGCCATCGGTCCCGGGTGGACCCATCCGGCCCTGGTCTCCGTCGACCCCGTTGATGCCGTTGAGGCCGTTTTGCCCGTTGGCGCCGTCAATCCCGTCGGTTCCGGCAAGCCCTT
The DNA here is from genome assembly GCA_003602635.1 of Candidatus Poseidoniales archaeon. Classification (GTDB taxonomy): domain Archaea; phylum Thermoplasmatota; class Poseidoniia; order Poseidoniales; family Poseidoniaceae; genus MGIIa-L3. The sequence continues at coordinate 1,053 of QQSJ01000126.1, read as the reverse complement.
GCGGTCCGGTCAAGTCCACCTCAACCCAGATGGTGCTTTGGCAGACTTGGAAGCCGTACTCAAACGCGACGTAGAAAATCTGGTTGTTCAGGTCCTCCGTGCACTCCGGCAGGGAGGCGGAGGTGTCGACCAGGTGGAAACTGGAACCGTCTTCGCCGTCTTCACCAGCCGGTCCGGGTTGGCCGCTGGCCCCCCACGCGCTGTACATGGAAAACGGGACCATGATGAACATCGCACCGATGAGCACTGCGGACAGGGTCGGAGAGAGCCCCGCCCATCCCGTCGGATCCTGCAGCATGCCTGCCGTCTTGTCCTCCACGATGGGGAATCCGTCCTCGACAGGGGCCTGCGTGGCTGCTTCTTCTGCTCGGTGCTGTGCGATTTGGTCCGGCGTCCAACCTTGCTCAATCAGTTGTTCATCGGTCCACATGGTTGTTTGGAATATTTGGGGGGTTTTAACACGACCTGCGAAATGGCCAACGCCGGTGCCACCAACGGTACCGAGCGTGCTTCCTTCGTAGGTTGAAATGCTCTGGTGCGAGGATGTGCGTATGGTCGCAAGTTTGGAAGACGTCACGAACACTTTGGACAGCATGTCGTGGAAATATATCGTGAAAGAGGACAAGGAAAACGTGCTCACCGGTGTCGTTACGGACGACTACCTTGACGCAGACGGTGAGAAGCGCCTGGGGCTGCTCATCAGGATCGTCGAAGACGGTGAGATGCTGGTGGTCGCTGCACCTTTCGCCCGCCGCGTGCCGAAGCTCAACGACGTGGCACGCCTTGCGCTCTTTGATTTGCTCAACGAAGCCACCCGCACCTACAAGCTCGCCCGTGCGAGTTGGGACCCCGACGACGGAGAAATCACCGCGCACGTGCAGATTCCCATCGAGCAAGCGGCCTTTCACCCGAGCATGCTGGAACGCTGCATTGGGAACATCATTGAGTTCTTCGAACGCTACGGAAGCCGCATTGACGAGGTGCTCAACACACCCACGATCAACGTGCCCGAGCAAGAGGACTTCATCACCATGACGCAAGCCGAGATGATGG
>QQSJ01000125.1 GCA_003602635.1 Candidatus Poseidoniales archaeon | reverse complement strand
GACACCGTGACCGCCATCCTGTACCCTGAGGGAATCGACGATGCGTGGCGTACGCGCCTGAAGGACCACTACGGCACCCAAGTCATTGGCGGTCAGGACGACCTCAAGGGCAAGATGTTCCGCGTCGGCTCGATGGGAGAAACCCCGATTGAGGAGATGGTCGAGGGATGCCGACGGATGTTCGCCTGTTTCGCGGAGATGGGCGTGGACCTTCCCGACCTCAAGGTCGAGGAATACTTCGCCTGAGGGAAGTATCGGCGCATTGCCTAAACCTCAGAAGCCGAACCAAGCCCTGTGGAGCACCTCACCTATGCCTTCGTGGCCATCGCGGTCACGCTCGTGGTACTCTTTGTGCTACGGCTCATGATTGCCGTGCGCCGGTTCAAACTCGAACAGCCGGAGAACGAACGAAATTGGGTGAACGACAACGCGAAATTGACGCGTGCCCAGTTCGACGGGAACGTCGTCCGGCTCGAAAACGTCCGTGATTTCACCTGGAGAAGCACGCAGGACTTCGATGAACGGTGGGTCGAACGCGAGGTTCGATTGGATCAGGTCAGCAAGGTTTGGCTCATCCTCGAATACTTCGAACCCGACAAGCCTCAGATTGCGCACACCTTCCTTTCCTTCGAATTTGAGGACGGACAGCGCCTCGCCTGTTCCATCGAAGTTCGGCGAGAACAGGGTGAGCGCTTCCACCCGCTGAAGGGCCTTGGCCGCAGTTTCGAACTGATGTACGTCTGGGCGACGGAAGCGGACGCCATCGGCGTACGAGCACGCTGCCGCACACGCTCCATCACCCACCTGCTGGAAGGCCGGGTGCTCCGTGAGGAAAGCAAGCCAGCGTTGTTCGAATCCTACCTCAAGCGAACCAATGCCTTGGCGGAGAAGCCGGAGTGGTACAACACCATCACCAACACCTGCACGACCAACTTGGTGCAGCACATCAACGACATCTACCCGGGGCGTGTCCCAATGGGCCTGGCGTGGCTGCTCCCTGGCCTCTCACCTGAGATGATGGAACGAGAGCGTCTTATTCACATCGAGGAAGACCTGCCTACGACCATGGACCGCAGCCGCATCGACGAGCGGGCTTTGGACTGGGACGGCGAGTGCGACTTCGGTGATTGGGTCCGTAGCGCGTGACCGAACGCGCACGCTCATAGGTGGAGCGTCGGAGCCAGCGGTATGGAGGACGAAGGAAGCCGTCAAATCGGCTACATCGAACTCCTTCGCACCTACCCGACCTTCGCCCGGTATTTCTTCGCCAACGTCCTCTCAACCACAGGAACGTGGTTTACCACCATCGCCTTGTTTGTGCTTGCAAGCGAGGTCTCAGGTTTGCCTGAATTGGCCGTCGGCCTCGTGCTCGTGTTGCGCATGTTTGCGCTGGCCCTTCCCCAACCGTTCACGGGCATGCTGGCCGACCGCTACAGCCGAAAGGCCCTGATGATCTTCTCAAACGTCGGTTCCGCCGTCTGTGCCCTCGCCCTCCTCTTGGTCGAAGGCCCGGAAGACGTGGTGCTGTATTACGCGATGACGGTCATGCTGATGGTGCTGCACGCGGTGTACGTCCCCGCAGAGAACGCCGCGATTCCCAACCTGGTTGGTGAGGGCGAAGCGCTGATGACCGCCAACGCGATGAATTCGGCCACGTGGTCGATCGCCTTGGCCGTGGGTGCTTCGGTGGGCGGCTTTGTGGTCGCAGCCTACGGCACAGACACGGCCTTCATCGTCGACGCGATTTCCTTCTCCCTGTCGGCCCTGTTCATCAGCCTGCTCACCATCCCTCAGGAAACGAAGGAAGCCGAGGGGTCCATCTTCAGGGAAGGCTTGGCGCAAATCGTCGACGGGTTCCGACGCATCCTCAGCACGCCACCCGTGTACCGCATTCTGACCGCCAAGGCCCTCTGGTCCATCGGCGGCGGTGGACTCGTGTTCTGCCTCATCCTGGTCGGCGAAGAAATCGGTATGGGCGAAGTGGCGGCGGGCATTGGCGTGCTCTTCGCGGCCCGGGGCATCGGCTCGGGCGTCGGCCCCATCGTGGCTCGTGCCACGCTTCGTGATCGACAACGCTGGCCGTTTCATCTCGGCTTCCTCGTGTCCTTGTGCGGTCTGTTCTACGTCCTCGTCGGGCTGCTGTCATGGACCCCATGGATCACCGTGCTGGTGCTTTGCGCACACGCTTCGAGCGGCGCCAACTGGGTGCTCTCCACGGTGATGCTGCAAGAGCGCACGGAAGACGACTGGCGTGGACGCGTGTTCGCCACGGACTTCCTGCTGATGACCACCGCCAACGGGACGTCGTCCCTCGTCGCAGCGTTGCTCATCACCTACAGCGACGTCACGCTACGCCAACTCATCCTCGCCTTCGCCATGGTCCAGGTGGTTTCGGGCATCCTGTGGGTGCTGATCACCCGCAAGGGAGAACGCGCGTACTACCTCGCTTCAACGGCCTAGGTGCGCACACCGAGAGTCGAACTCGGGTAACGAGGTTGGGAACCTCGTATCATAACCACTAGATCATGTGCGCGAGGGTTGGCCCACTGAGGCGACCTTCAAGACCGCTTCGGCGGGCTTCATCAGTTGCGATGTTTGGAGTTGTTTGAACGGCCTTTCCGACCGCCGCCGCCGCGTTGTCCCGCGCTGCGCTGACCGCCACCGCGTTTTCCACCGCCGCCTCGGTAACCACCGCCACCGCCGCCACGTTGTCCACCGCCGCCGCCACGGTAACCACCGCCAC
>QQSJ01000124.1 GCA_003602635.1 Candidatus Poseidoniales archaeon | reverse complement strand
GCTTCGCTGACCTCGTTGAAGGTGTCTTGGTACTCCTTCAGGCTGAGCAACTCATAGCCACGCACGGCCAAGAGGGAGTGGACCACTGGTCCGGTCTGGACCTTGATGCCCTGTCCGTCGCCGGCGTTGAAGGTGGCCTTGGACACCCAGCGCATGCCGCGAGCGGTGGCGCTTGGGGTGATTTCGTCGGCGTACGCGCTGATGCGGCGCGACATGCGGTTTTCGAAGTCAGCCTGGTCGAGCTTGGTGAACACCGTGGAGCCGTAGTTGACCTTGACCGCGTGGTCGGCCACTTGGCTGGCGCTGACGCAGGCCAGCAGGTTGGCTTGGTCCTGCGGGTAGATGATGAGACGACGACGCTGGTTGCCTTCACCGAGGCTCCCGATCGCGGGGTCGGTCAGGAGGTAACCAAGCGTGGCGCAGTACTCGAAGATGCGCCCGTAGCGGTCTTCGTCGCTGGCGCGCTGAATCCACTCGTCGAGACCGGGTTCGACCATGTGCATCTCCAAGGGCACCAGGTCGGTACCAGAGCCGAACATTTGGCGGACCATGGGCGAGGACATCATGCCCATCAGCGAGTACAGCGAGGTCTTGCCTGAGGTCAGGAAGATGTCCGTGATTCCTTCTTCGCCGAAGGATTCGCGGCGGTCGGGCATGTTCACGAGGAGGTTGAACGACGACGGCGTGTCACGGCTGCCGTTGACAGCGGGCCAAATCCAGTCAAAGGGACGGGTGAGGATGTACCCGTTGGCGTCCTTTCCGAAGCCAGCGGGAGAGTAGCGCACCCAACCCAAGCGGTTGTTGTACGTCACGTTGCGGTGCATGAGCGAGGGGTAGAACACACGCTCAGCAGGGTCAGAGCCGGGCACGACGCCACGGTGACCGAGCCCCCAAAGCACGGGGTCCCACTCGGGCCAGCCGTCCTTGGTTGGCTCGAAGAACATGTGGTTCTCGTCGGGAAGATCGAAATCCTGAGGTCCGCGAACGCTGTACGAAGAACCCATACGAGCCTCGTCGCCGGTCGAGCAGAACACGAAGGTCTGGGTGGTGGCCACCGTGCTGGGGGTCCACATGTTGGCGTTCATGATGGTCTTCTGCTTCATCCAATCCGAGGTCGTCTTGAGATCGCGCTCGTAGCGGAAACGCTCGGCCTCAATCCAGCTGGAACCGAGGATGATGTTGGTGTTGACCAAGGTCGCCTTGCCCTTCCCAATGTACCGGGTGCGGGGGTCGGCGCGGGTCATGTCGGAATCCATCTGAGGCATCCATGGACCTTCTTGAGGCACGTAGCGAAGGAAATCTTCGTGGTCGAAGACATGGCCTTCGGCCACTTCCATCGTTCGGGTGATCTTCTGGGTCAAATCGACGTAGGACTCCATGGGTTGCACGCGGCGGTGCTCTTGGAGGTGAGCGTCAGAAATCGTTCGGTGTTCCCACATGGTCATCCCTCAGTGTTTGTTCATCGTTTCGGGGTCTTCCCCGTCGTCGCCAGAAGACGAGCCGCCTGGCATAGGAATCCAACCCAACACCATGGCGGCGATGAGCGTTTGGAGGAGGCCGAGAAGGATCTGCACCAGGTCGAAGGTTCCCCCTTCGCCGAACCCAAATCCAAGGACAAAGAACGCAAGGCCCATTGCGAACATCACCAACGGGAAGGTCTTCATGATGCTCGCCTCATGGCCTAGGCCTTGAAGCCTCCTCCTGTTCCTTGGCTTTAGGCGTTCGCTCATTCCAAGCCTCTGAAGGCCTCAACCGCTGTCAGAACTTCCGGTCGATGTTGGCCGGGCTGTCGTCAGCAGGCCCTCGTGGACCGTAACGGTCAGCCATGCTGCGGCGGGGTGCTGCCGGGGCAGGTTCGGGCTCGGGTTCTGGTTCGGGTTCTGGTTCGGGTTCTGGCTCGGGTTCTGGTTCGGGTTCTGGTTCGGGTTCTGGCTCGGCCGCGGCCATTTCATCCAGATCGGGCGCAGGTGGAAGATCGATGGGTTCGTCCTCGTCGTCCTCTTGGACAACGAAATTGCCCGTGGCCAACGCTTCGTCTGCAGCGGCGAGTTGTGCGTGGAGCTCTTCGCGGCGGGCGGCACGAACTTCAGGAGGATCGACGGTGAATTCGCAGACCTTCTTGATCGGGTCGCCGGCGCTGAGTTCCCCGGTGTACTCGCGAATGTCGTCGCCTGCGTTGATGATGACGGAAAAGCGCGTTGGGTCACGGGAACGGCGCTTGGCGTGTTTCTTGTAATGGTGCACGTAGACTTGGTAAACGCCACCTGGGGCAATGCCCTGGGGCCACACGACGTTCTCGATGGGGCGGCGCGTGTCGGGTTTGACGTTCGCATCCACGTCGAGCACTCCGCCGCAAGGAGACTCTTTCGCACCGCCGTGGATGCGCTCCCCAGAGGGACACACAACGTGCAGGTCAAGGTCGTTGAAATTGTTCCACATCAACGAAATCTGCACGTCGCTGGACGAAGCGCCTTCACGTTCGAGGCGGGCCCGAAGTTCCGAAGCGGAACGCTCCGCAGCGGCCCTGGCCTCCATTTCTGCTTGAGCGCGTGCCGCCTCAACTTCGGCCTGACGTTGGATTTCAATCTCGGCAAGTTCGGCTTGACGCGCAGCTTCTCGTTCCTCAGCAAGACGAGCCTCTTCCGCTTCTCGTGCTGCACGAAGGCGAGCCTCCTCTTCGGCCTCGCGCTTCAGGCGCTCTTCCTCAGCCCTGCGGGCCTCGGCTTCTTCCATGCGGCGGCGAGCGTCCTCTTCCTTGCGTCGGGCTTCTTCCTCGCGTTCCAAACGGGCCGCGTTTCGAGCGCGCTGCCGGGTGTCGTCGGCTTCGAAGCGACGGCGCTGGCTCTGGATCTTGGCCAACTGGCGGTCGAATTCCGCACGGGGCGTCGTGAAATCTGCACCCGCAACACGTGAACCCAAGCCTTCTGCGACCATGCCTTGGCGCAAATCGATGCGGGAATCCCGGCGAAGCACGAGACGAAGAACGCCGAATCCAAAAGCGGCGCTTAGGACACCGGTCAAGGCGATGCTGAGCGGTTCCATGCGTAGAGGCAGAACACCGACGGTCTTGACCGTATCGCCCAACCCAATTCCACCAAGGCAGGAGCAAAGGTTGAGGACAAAGGGCGCGGCGTGAGGTGCATGAGCGGAGCGCCGACCGGCCTCGATGCCCTCCTGCCCGGTGGCCGAGGCGTCTGGGTGCCCATCGACCACGGCGCCTCAGACTGGCCCGTGGCTGGGCTGGACGACCTCGACCGCTTGGTGACCGACCTGAGCGAAGGCGGAGCCGACGCCATCGTGGCGCAAAAGGGCGTCATCACCCATCTCACACGAAAGAAGGCGCCTCCAGCCATCGGCCTCGTAGCCCACCTTTCTGTTTCAACGCGGCATGGAGGAACCGACGCCGGCGAAAAGGTCAGTGTTGGGGACGTCGATGAAGCGCTCCTGCGTGGTGCTCAAGCGGTCAGCGCACAAGTCAACATGGGCACGCCCGGTGAAGGCCGCATGATCGAGCGCCTCGGTTCAATCACCTCAGCAGCGTACCGGTCGAACGTGCCAACCCTGGGCATGATTTACGCCCGAGGAGCGAACCTTTCCCCGATGGACGACGATCCGACGCATGGGCAAGCGCATGCGGTCCGCCTGGCGTTTGAACTCGGATGCAACGTGGCCAAAGCCGCATGGAGCGGCTCCGTAGAAGCCTTCAGGCACGTCACCTCAGCGGCGCCCATCCCAGTTCTGGTTGCAGGTGGGCCACGCAACGACGACGACCTTTCGCTGCTCCATATGGTCAGCGGAGCGATGGAGGCTGGAGGAGCAGGTGTGTGCATGGGTCGACAGATTTTCGCGCATCCACACCCAAAGCGCCTCGTCAAGGCCATTTGTGCCGTGGTGCACGGTGGAGCATCCCCTGAGGAAGCCGCACACCACCTCGAGGGATGACCATGGACGTCTGGTCGCTGGGCTGGAACGGCACCGCTGCCGCGGCCAAAGGCATCGCTCGATGCCTTCTATTGAGCGATGAGACCGTCGATGGGACACCGCCCGCCACCCTCGACCTCAGGCATGGAGCCGACGAAACATCGGGTGCCGTACACGTGCACGTCGGCGGTGAAGAAGATCAACAAGCGGCTCTGGCACACGTGGGTTTGGCCGAATGGATCGTGCTCAGTTTCCAAGATTGGTCGATGATTCCTGTGGAAAACGTGGTGGCGGCGGCCCAAGGCACACCAACGAAGGTGGCGGCCCTGGTTGAATCCCCTCAACAGGTTGCAGGAGCAGCCTTTGCGTTGGAGCACGGCGTGGACGCCATCGCCGTCCGCCCGACCGATGCACTGCTGGACGCCGCCATGGCCATGCGAGCGGCAAGGCTGGAACAGCATCAGGCTTCACCAGATGGGCATCAACCCCATGACCATCAAGGGCTAAACATCAGCAAAGTCACCGCCGTTGAACCGTTTGGCGTTGGCGACCGTGTCTGCGTGGACTTGACGGGGTTGCTTCACCCAGGCGAGGGCATGCTGGTTGGCTCCACAGCAGCACACATGGTCTTGGTCCACGGCGAGACCGTGCCCTCGGCCTTCGTGCCCACGCGCCCATTTCGAGTGAATGCTGGAGCAGTGCACCAGTACACCCTTCTCCCAAACGGTTCAACCCGCTACCTGAGCGAACTGAAACCGGGCGATGAAGTCCTTGTGACCGACCCGACGGGAACCTCCAGGACACTGGTGGTCGGGCGACTGAAAGTCGAACGACGACCGTTTCTCTCCGTCGTGTTCAACGACGAGAAAGGTCAAGAGGGTCGTGTGATATTGCAAAACGCAGAGACCGTTCGCTTGGTCGACGCTCGAGGAAGCCCGATGTCTGTCACCGCGATTGAAACAGGCACACGCCTGATCACGTGGTACGACAGCACGGGCCGCCACGTGGGTCAGCCCATCGAATCGGAGGTAACGGAGCACTGAGCATGGCGGTCATAGGCACGGGCAGCGCGAACGGGGCTTGCAGCCTTCTTCACGCCGCTGGAATCGGCTATGGAGCCAGCCTCGGCCTCGAATTGTCCGTCAAAGTCCGTCTGCTGGATGCCCCCGCGCGCCGCGAGATCAACGACCCTGACGCCCTGCTGAATGCGGTGCTTGACACGTGGTCTGGTGCAGGCCACCCTCTGCCTGACGGAACGTTGGCGTGGTCGGTGAAGTCCGAGATACCCCCGCGCCAGGGACTCAAATCATCGGCCGCAGTGGCCGTTGCAGCCCTCAGGGCCCTGATCGATGCCACTGACCACGACCTGAACACACCCGACCTTATCGAACTCGCCGGCACCGCCCAACGTGCCGCTGGCGTGTCCATCACAGGAGCTTACGACGACGCATGGGCGGCAGCAGCCCCCGGATGGCGTTTGGTCGACGTCGATGCGACCTCCGCTGCAGAGCGTGTGGTGCTCGAGGGCGAAGGACTCAACCCTGACGACTGGAGGGTGCTGATCCTCACCGGTCCAGAACGTGAGCAGCACCCACCGAGGGAGGCGTTCTTGCCTCACGCCATGCATTTCCAGCAAGCGTTGGTCGCCTTGCAGGAAGGACGACCGTTGGTCGCGCTGACACAAAACGGCCGTGGCGTGGTTGCAGCCACCCAAGACCACGCTGGGCGTCAGTTGGCCAACCATGCCTTCGTGAACGGTGGACGAGCAGCTGGAATCACCGGCTCTGGTCCCGCCATCGTGATTGTCGTGCCCGCTGGCATCGACCAACCCGTGGAGCGATTGAGGGCCCAATACGCGCACCGAGCCCCGGACCGGGAGCTCATCGAAACGCGGTTCGTTGGGTGAGAGTGAGGGAGCGACGGCGCCCCGCAGGACGCCGCCGCTCGGTCAAGGCTAAGCCTTTGTGTGCTGGTGTTGGGTACGTTGAACCTGCTTCAGGCCATCGCGGCCGTGGCCTTCTTCGCGCCCATCCAAGCGACAACACCGAAGCCGATCTTGTTGATCATGTCAGCAATGTTGTAGAGGACGCCCATGACTTCCTCGCTTCCGAGGTCGTAGGTGTTCTCGTTGAAGAGGTAGCCAACAGGGTAGATGATCCAGCCCACGAGGATGAAGGTGCGCAGAGCGTCGGTGCTCCACTTCACTTCGTCCTTGATCTTGGAGTCGTCCACGCCGAGTCCGGCAAAGAGGCCGAAGGGGAGGCCGGTCGCGACCATGATCATGGCCCAGCCCATGCCACCGAGGAGGAGGGCGATGGTTGCGTCCATGAGGCCAGCTTCACCGAGGTAGCCGAAGCCGATCATGATGATGGCGCCCACGAAGCAGATGCCCGTGAAGCCGAGGCCAGCAAAGGTACGGTCGGTGATGGCGTCCTTACCCACGAGGGAAGGGAACTTGAGGGCCATCAAGGGGACGGTGATGATCCAGTCCATGTAGCGGTATTCGGTGCTCACGACCTGGGTGTCCACGTACACGCCACGCATGTAGTAGTAGTGGAACGCCGCGATACCGACGATGAGCGCTGAGATGGTCATCGTGGTGCGGTACTCGGGGGCAACGTTGTTGCGCTCGCTCATGAAGAACACGAAGGCGGCGCCCATCGAGATGTACCCCACGAAGAAGAGGAAGAAGGTCAACAACTGAAGGGCGTCGTTGTTTTCTCCGTCGCTCAGGAACGAGGGGAGGCCGGTGTCAGCGTCCACGGTCGCATCCGCAGCGATCACGGAGGGGACGAGGACGGCCATCACGGCCATGGCGGTCAGCAGCAGGGCAGTTCGTCGGAGGGTTTTGTTTCCAGACATGAACTATGGCCGTTTCTTTTCAGATATAAAGCGGCGTTTCATTCTGTCTGGAAAAATACACTTTTTTAAATCTCAGAAGGCAAATAAGGTAAGATTATTATGATTTTTTTTCACTTTCCGGCTTTCGAACCATCGCTGCTCTGAAGGCAACGGTTGAAGGTCAGGGCCTCAAGGCCCACATGAGCACCATGCGCATGCGCCTTGGCGAGCGATTGGCGGTGACCCTGTTCGGCACCAGTCACGGACCATGCGTCGGAGCCCTCCTCGAAGGGATGCCTGCCGGCATCGATGTCGAACTGGAACGCATCGAAGAAAGCATGAAACAACGCCGCCCCGGACGGGGCCTGGGCAGCAAGCGTGCAGAGGCAGACGTGGTGAGGCTGGCCTCTGGCGTGCACGACGGGCGAACCACGGGCCAACCCATCATGATCGAAATCGAGAACGCCGACGTCCGGACAAGCGACTACTCCTTCCTTCCAAACCACCCCCGGCCAGCTCACCAGGACCTTCCCATGCACGTCCGTACCGAGGGACATGCCGATTTGAACGGCGGGGGATCGTCTTCGGCCAGACTGACGGCGGGACTGGTCGCTGCAGGAGCCATTGTTCGCCCGCTGCTCGAACGACTTGGCATCCACGCCGTCGCCCACGTTGGCGCCATTGGGCCCCACGAAGCCCCGCTCCCAACTCCTGCAACACCTTGGCCCAGCGAAGCAGCAGCGTTGGTGCGCTGCCAAGACTCCGAGGCCGCTGAGGCCATGGTCAACCATGTCCAGCATCTCAAGAAGGAACGTGACAGCGTCGGTTCACGCGTCGATTTGGTCGTGTCTGGCTTGCCCATGGGGCTCGGAGAGCCGTGGTTTGACGGCGTCGAGCCGGCGCTTGCCCGCGCCTTGCTCGCCGTCCCCGGCGCCCGTGCCGTCGAATTCGGTCAAGGCACCAGAGCGCTCACGCTCCGCGGCTCCGAGCACCACGGAGGTTGGCACCCTTCAAGCGACGGCCCAAAACTCCGCACAGAGGTCGGTGAAGGGGCACTCGGTGGGCTTGCTTCGGCCTCCGACCTCGTGGTCCGCTTGACCTTGAAACCCCCATCCAGCATACCCCAACCGCTCCCAACGGTAGATTTGGCCACCGGGGAGGCCGCCAGCGTTTCGGTGAAAGGGCGCCACGACCCTGTGCTCGGACCCAGAGGCGTCGCCGTGGTTGAAGCGTTGGCCACGTTGGTGTTGACCGATCTTGCCCTACGCGGAGGCTACTTGCATGACTGAGTCCTGGACGGTACACAAGTTCGGAGGCTCCGTGCTCCGCGGAGCCCCGGACTTGGACCGGCTGGCCGACCGCATCGCGGAGGACGAGGGCCCAGCCGCCGTCGTGGTGTCCGCGCTTTGGGGCACAACGGACCGATTGTTGCGCGCCGTGGACGACCCTCGCTACGCTGAGCGGCTGGTGAGTGACCTTCGCTCCCACCACCTCATGTTCGCCCCGCGGCTGGACCGAGGGCGTGACGGTGCCCGTTTCGAACACGTGCTTGACTCGATGGCTGAAGCCCTGCGCTTGCGCAGCGCAGACCCGTCCGACGATGCAGCGCGCATCCAACTCCTCGCCTCAGGCGAGCGACTCTCGGCGCTCGTGACCGCCCACCATCTCCGCCGTTGTGGGTTTGAAGCCCATGCCGTCGGTGCAGAGGACATTGGCATGGTCCTCTCTGGTACACACGAAGCCGAAGCAGTGGACCTCGTTGAGAGCGCGCGCACCTTCGACAGAAGCATCTTGCACGGCATCCCCGTCATCACAGGTTGGCTCGGCTCGGGACGCGATGGGTCGCTGGCTTTGCTCGGTCGAGGCGGCTCTGACCACACCGCTACCGCCGTGGCCCACCTCCTCGGTGCTCGCCGTGTCATCCTTTGGAAAGATGTTCGAGGCATCCATCCTGTCAACCCACGCTGGGGCATCAACACCGAACCGATCCCCTACATCCCCTACGAACTGGCGCGCATGGCCGCGGGGTTGGACGCGACGGTGCTTCATCCCGCGACGGTGGGGCCGTGCATCGAGGACGGCATCCCAATCGAAGTACGGCATCTCAGCGAACCGCTGTCCGCCCCTGCAACGACCACGATCGGACCCGACCTGATCGCCGACCAGGGACCCTTGGCGGCCGCCTGCACGATGGGCGTCTGCGCGATTGAGGCCACCTTCCTCCCCGTGGGCACCCCCGGTGCACAACAAGCCACGCTCCTTGCATTGTTGGCCGAACGTGGGCTTGGCGTCCATGCTTCATCAACGTGGGTTGACGGAACCCGATTGATTGTGGACGCCAACGCGGTCGATGCCGTCCAGCGCTCCCTCCTCGATGCAGGGATGCAGATGACCCAAACGGGCACGCCATCGGCCATGATCACCTTCATCGGTTCGTGGGAAGATCCTGAGGCATGGGCGCATCGTTTGGAGTTCGAAGGTGCAGAGGCCGTCGATCATGACACGCGGAAGGTCCGAATTCTGGTGCCACGTGACCAAGCCAAAGCCACGCTTGAACACATGGCCAACCAGGCAGCTTGGATGACCAAGGCCTGATCACGCGTCGCGGCTTTCGCGGTAGCGCTGAAGATGCGTGGGGAGATTGAGCGCGAACAAGGCACCCGTCACGATGAACACGAACAGAGTCCCCAACGCCACGCCATAAACGGACGTCAACTCCACCGACTCTTCGAGGCGGCGCGCGGTGTTGGACGAAAGCACGCCGACCAAGGCTGGAAGAATGGTGTTGGCGGACAACACAAGGGTGGCCAGCACAATGGAGATGATCGGGTTGAGGACCAAGGCTCGGTGGTACTTCCCCACAATCTTTCCTGGGTTCATCACGTAGACTTCGTTGGTACGGATGCTGGTGTCCAGCATGCTGTAACGGAGGACACCGTTGCCGATTTCGATGTACATGATGAGGAACACCGCGTACACGACGACCAAGCTGCTCAGCAGGAAGGGACGGTCTGCGAGTCCGAAGGGGTCGAAGGAAAGCGCAACTTTGGAGGAAGCGAAGCGTAGAATCGCGAGAATGAACAACACGTTGGACATCAGCAAGTATCGACCGTCACGGCGGAACGTCCCGTAGAATCCGGCGATGGTGGCCAAAGCGATGACGATCACCTGAACCGTCGTGGCCACACCAATGCTGCCGGTGAGCATGTACCACACGGTGCCTGCTCCAGGAGAGACGATAAGGGTCAGGAAAGCAAGCGCGATCAAGATTCCATACACGGCCAACTGAAGGTTTTGCACCATCTTGTCTGGAGGCAGGAACTTCATTTTCGGGACCAGCGGGCCGCCGAGCAGGCTTTCGACAAAGGAGGGGATCTGAATCTCAGGAACGGCGTCTTTCGGGATCTCCGTTCCAATACCGGCGTTGCCGGCCAATTTCTTCCGGCTGGGAGCAGAAGACCGAACGGTCTTGCTGTCGTACAGGTGAGCGGTGTCTCCGGACTTCTTGTCTGCCATCAACTCACCTCAGAATCCACGTGCGCCAGCAAGGGCGGTCGACAGGAGCATGTCGGGCTCCCAATCCATGATGTTCACACCGAGCCCACGGAGTTCACCGATGAGCACGTCGCGCTCGGTCTTCAGCACCTCGTATCCGGTGCGGTCCAAACGCTTTGCATCGAACTCGAACTCCAGCGACGAAGGTGACAGCACGGTCACGTCAAAGTCGCGCGCGCGGAAATCGCGGAGCGCGTTCACGATGGTCGGGTCATCCTCCAAGTTGCTCAGGACAATGATGGGGCTTCCCTTGTTGATGTGAGGCAGAATCCGGTTCACCACGACCTGAAGCGGCGTGTTGCCCTTGGCTACGGCACCGGCCAACTTCGTGAGGATCACGTAGAGTTGCTTCTTTCCGGTGTCACGGTCCACGCTGACGACCTCGTCACCGTACACGATGACGCCCACAGAGTCGCGGCGGCCGAGGAAATACTTGGCCAGCGAGGCAGCAGCGCGTGTGGAGTACACAAGCGCATTTCGGCTCACTGGGCCAGTTTCGGCCACGGAACGGGAGTCGACGAGGATGATGACGTCGGACACAGCGTCACGCTCACGCTCGTTGACCATCAGCTTGCCAGAGCGAGCATAGGCCGACCAGTTGATGGCGCGGAACGAGTCGCCCTCGAAGTATTCGCGAAGCGAGTAAAACTCCGAACCGGGGCCAGGTTGTCGGATGTTGACCGCCCCAGTGAAGATCTTCGGCACACGGGATTTGACGAACGTCTCCTTCAGGTCCTCCATCTTGGGGAACACAAGGAAGTCGTTGTAGACGTGAAGTTCCTTCTCGCGGTGGAACAATCCGAAGGCGTCCTGCATACGAACAGCAACGGGCCCAAGGCTGTAGAAACCACGGAGGGGGCATTCGACGGTGTACTCGATGAAGGTCTCACGGCGCGGGCCGAGTTCCATCAGGATGTAGTTCGAACCCGACTTGATGCGCATCACTTCGGGCACGCGGTCGCGCACCTCGAGGATCTTCGCCAAGCCTGAATGGTTCTGCATTCTGAGGGTGACGCTCAGTTCACCGTCCTCGAAGAGACGTGCACTGGACATCTTCCGCATCGCCGAAACGTTGCCCAGAGCCATGCCCTCTTCGCCAGTGAACTCTTCTGACCGACGCCCGGAGGAGGCGACGTCGGCGTGTCCACCAAACAGGGCGGCCCAGGTCAAAATCACGAAGATGACCACGGCGATGGTGACCAGCTGCGAGTTGCGCAGCGTGAGGCCGAGCAGGTACATCGCGACAGCAAGGCTGCCGAGCATCGCTGATTTACGGCTCCACATCGTGGCCCACACTCCGTTTCAGATGACGTGAACGACCTCAAACGGTCGGCACGGGCACTTCACGCAGGATGTTCTGGATGACCTCACCGGACTCCAGACCCTTGATCTGGTGCTCGGGCTTCAGGATGATCCTGTGCGCGAGGGCCAACTCTGCGACGGTCTTGATGTCGTCAGGGGTGACGAAGTCACGACCACGGAGGGCGGCGGCGGCACGGGAGGTCTTCAGAAGGGCCTGCGAACCACGAGGCGAAGAACCGACGAGGACACGGGGGTCCTCACGGGTACGGGACACAATCTCCACCATGTACATGCGGAGGCTTGGGTCGACGTAGACGCTCTCACAGGCTTGCTGCATCGCGATCACGCGCTGCGGGTCGGTGATGACGTCCACGTCCACGGCGTCCTTTCCACGGTCGATACGGCGGCGGAGGATTTCATCCTCGTCAGCACGGTCTGGGTAACCCACGGACATCTTGAACATGAAACGGTCAAGCTGTGCTTCGGGCAGGGGGTAGGTACCTTCCTGCTCGACAGGGTTCTGGGTCGCCATGACGATGAACGGCGCGGGGAGCTTGTGCGTCACCGTACCGATGGTCACCTGCTTTTCCTGCATCGCTTCGAGCAACGCAGCCTGCGTCTTGGGTGGAGCACGGTTGATCTCGTCAGCGAGCAGGAGGTTGCAGAACAACGGACCTGGCTTGAAGGTGAACTCACCCTTCTTCGCGTCGTAGATGTTCGTCCCGGTGATGTCGGCAGGGAGCAAGTCAGGCGTGAACTGGAC